>JAILGY010000224.1:0-21729 GCA_024696325.1 bacterium
CTTGGCGGCCTCGGCCAGTTCCAGCTGGAGTTTGGCGAACATGAACTGCAGGCTGGTGGTGCCGTATACCCCAAGATCGCTGCCGGAAATGGAGGAAGGGCCGTTGGTGTTGTTGACGCCGTTGATTGACATAAGTCTCGATCTCCTTTCAGAAATTTCTGCATATTCGCAGAGTGCTGCCGGATATTTGAGGCGCGTCCCGGAGCGGTTTTAGGCCCGCACTACGCCTTTCCGCTTGCTGCCGCCGGAAGTGGTCGGTGCCGCAGTGGCCGGGCTTTGGGCAGCGGCTGCCGCGCCCTCGCGCCTGGCTTCCGCCTGGGCTTCCTGTATCTGCGCGGCCAGTTCCGCCGGAATGTTGTCCAGATCGCCCTTCATCCGTGGAATGCCATGTTTTTCCATGGTCTGCACGCCGCTTTCCAGAGCCTTGCGCAGCGACTGTTCCAGGCTCTCCAACCTCGACATCTGCTCCTTCATTGCAGCAATGGCTTCGTCCTGCTGTCTGATCTGTTCGTCCGAGAATTTCATGGTGCCTTTCCTTTCCTGGGTTTTGGTTATTGGTGTCCAGTGCCCATTTCCTGCAAAAGCATAGAGCATGCCAAGCCTTGTCTGGAGCGGTTTTGGGCGAAGTCTGCCCGCCGGACTGCTCAACGTTTCGGAGGAGTTGGCAACTTTGTTGACAGAACTGTTGGCAGTTCTGCAGGTTGCGGGCTACTTTCCCCCATTCTCCTTTCTAATATAAAACTATAATATAAATCAAAAGTATAAATGGAAAGCCATGTTTTTTGCATGATGATTGAAGTGTGAGGAGGTTATGATGTCCAGGAGAAAAATAACGGGATACAGCTGTACAGTACCGGTCTGCCGGCTTCAAGACCAAGGGTGTTGCAGGGCTGGACGCCACCTGCAGCCCCGGGGCGATGGCGGTGCGCCGTGGCCTCTCCAGCTGGGTCAAGGCATAGGGACATTTTTTTGGGGGGACCCTCATGAAAGACACAAAAGCGCCCGGAAAAACAAGTTTCCGGGCGCTTTTGTGTTGGGAACAAACAACGGTGAAGAGATGCTTACAGCGCCTTGGTCACCGCGCCGGAGCGCAGGCAGCGGGTGCAGACGTTGACGGAATGCGTGGTACCGTTCTCGATGATCTTCACCTTCTGCAGATTGGGAAGCCAGGTGCTTCTGGTTTTGTTGTGAGCATGGCTGACGTTGTTGCCGGTCATGGATTTTTTGCCGCAAACGGCACAGATGCGAGACATAGGGATAACCTCCTGTTGATGTTGAAAATGAACTGTATCTTCTATCATGTTTTTTGGGAAACGGCAAGGTGAAAATCCTGATGCTTCGCCATGAAAAGTTCCGCTTCGGGAAGTTTCTCCTCGCTGAAGGTGTACAGGCCGGCCTTGCGCAGCAGCACGGCTGTAACGCCCGCGCCCGCCCGCAGCGTTCCTTCGCAGTGGACCGCCCGCACGCCGCAGCTGGGGCTGCGCTCCTTCAGCAGCGCAGCCCTGCAACCGCACAGCTGTGCGATTTTCAGCGCTTCCCGGGCGCCGCGCTGGAAAGATGATGTTAAATCACGGCCATCCTTGCTGACGAGGCTTGCCGTTCCGTGCCACAGATCCGCGCCGTCGCCGCCGCAAAACTGGCAGGGAGGGCGGGGTGTGGGCAGGCCGCCCAACTGTTCCGGACAGATCGGCACCGGCAACAGATGATGGCGGTTAAGGAAATCCCGGACATCGGGGGTGTCGCGAGAGGCGCCGTCGTAGCGGCAGGCAATGCCCAGCAGACAGGCGCTGATCAGAAGCGGTTCCCCTGGAAGTCTCATTGCCCGGCTCTTTTCAGAAGGGATCCGGAAACGATGAGGCTTCGGGCAAAATCGTGACCCGGCGTCCGTCAAGGGCAAGACGCCCCTGGGCAAAGAGCTGGACGGCTTGCGGATAGATACGGTGTTCCTGTTCCTGAATACGCCGTTTCAAGGTTTCCACATCGTCGGTTTCGTGGACGGGAACCACCGCCTGGAGGATGATGGGCCCTGTATCCACGCCGGTATCGACAAAGTGGACGGTACAGCCGCTGAAACGGACGCCATGCTCCAGCGCCTGCCGCTGCGGTTCCTTTCCGGGGAAGGCGGGCAAAAGGGACGGATGGATGTTCATGATGCGTTGGGCAAAGGCATGGATCAGTACCGGTGAAATGATTCGCATGAATCCCGCCAGCACAACCAGATCGATCCGCGCCGCGTACAGTTTTTCCACCAGCACGGCATCAAAGGCCGTCCGTTCGGGGAAAATGCGGTGATCGACAACGGCAAAGGGAACCTCTGCGCGCTTGCAGCGCGCAATGGCTCCCGCCTGGGGGTTGTTGGTGAGCATCAGCGCGACATGACCGTTTATTCTGCCCTCATGGCAGGCATCCAGCAGGGCCTGCAAATTGGTGCCTTCTCCGGAAGCCAGAACGCCAATGCGCAGTGGAGAAGCCGATTCTGTCATATGAAACGCACCTGGGGAGCGCCTTCTTCCGGGAGCGAGCCGATTTCGCCGATGAGGAAGGCGGTTTCCTGCAGCCCCGACAGCCGCAGAAGGATATCTTCAGCCTGCGCTTTCGGCGCAATGACCACCATGCCGATGCCCATGTTGAAGACGCGGAACATTTCCATTCCGTCGATCTGGCCTTCCCTCTGAATCAGGGAGAAGATGGGCGGCACCATCCAGCTGCCGCGGTTGAAAAGCGCCTGGCAGTTCTTTGGCAGAACCCGCGGCACGTTTTCAAGCAGGCCCCCGCCGGTAATGTGGGCCATGCCCTTGATGCGAAAATCGCGCAGCAGGTTGACGATGGTCTTGACGTAGATCCGCGTCGGTGTCAGGAGTTCCTCGCCCAATGTACGCCCCAGTTCGGGGATGGTTTCGTGGATGCGCTCCGGACGTCCTTCCAGCAATACCTTGCGCACCAGTGAAAAACCGTTGGAGTGCACTCCGCTGGAGGCGATGCCGATGATCTGATCCCCCACGGTGATGGAGGAGCCGTCAATAATACGATCGTCGTCCACCACACCCACGGTAAATCCGGCCAGGTCGTATTCCCCTTCGGCATACATGCCCGGCATCTCGGCGGTTTCGCCGCCTATCAGCGCGCAGCCCGCCTGCTGGCAGCCCAGGCTTATTCCCCTGACGATGTCGCAGGACTGTTCTACCGCCAGCTTGCCGCTGGCAAGGTAGTCGAGAAAGAAAAGAGGTTCCGCGCCCTGGACGATGATGTCGTTGACGCACATGGCCACCAGATCGATGCCCACGGTGTCGTGCCGGTTCATCTGGAAGGCTATCTTGAGCTTGGTGCCGACGCCGTCGGTGGAGGAGACCAGCACAGGATTGCGGTATTTTTCGGCGTGCAGCGCGAAGAGTCCGCCGAACCCGCCGATATCGGTCTTGACCTCCGGGCGATGTGTGGCCCGTACCAACGGCCGGATCATATCGACGAACATGTTGCCGGCATCAATATTGACACCGGCGTCCGAATAGGTCATGGGGGCGTGTTTTTCCAAGTTGTTCCATCCTTTTGCATGAGGTGTTTTTTGTATAACACTGCAAAAATGCTGCCAGCGTATGCGCAGGTACCCGGGGAAAGCGAAGCGGTGCGCAACGATGTATGAAAATATATTTTACCAAAAGCATGGCAAAATCGGTATGAATATATACCGTGACAATGCCATTTTTCCCGGAAGGTTTGAGGAAGAGGCGCAGCCCGGGGAAAATGGGGAGAGGATGATGAACCTGTGATGATGATATGCGATGCGCAAATCCGTCCGGCGACCTGCCAGGATCTGGATGCCTTGGCGGCTCTGGAGCGCGGCTGCCGGCTTCATCCCTGGACGGCCGGCATGTTTCGGGAAGAACTGGAGAATCGCCATGCTCATCTGGATCTGCTGATGCTGGATGGTGAACTGGCCGGGTATATCTGTTATCATCTCTTTCTGGGAGAACTCAGCGTGCTCAATCTGGCTACGGCCTGCGCCTTTCGGCGCCGCGGAGTGGCGCGAACGCTGCTTGCGCATGCACTGGCCGCCTGTGGAACCGGAGAAGGCGTACGGGCCCTGCTGGAGGTTCGGGTTGGCAACACTGCTGCCCGGACGCTGTACCAGAAATGCGGTTTCCGGGTTATCGGTTTGCGCAAGGGCTACTACAGCGACGGCGAAGACGCGCTGGTTATGGCAAAGGACTTGTCTGAAACGGTTTCATGAACAACGGGGGGAACAGCGAGTGAAAAACCTGACGACAACGGTGATCTTTAATCGGGAAGTGGCGCCGGGATACTTGAGAATGCGGGTAATGGCCCCGGACCTTAAAGCGCAGGTCCAGCCGGGGCAGTTTGTGATGCTCCGGGTACGGAAAGGAACGGTGCCTTTTTTGCGGCGTCCTTTTGGCATTTTTGATATCGGACAGCTGCCGCCGGAAAACGGGAATGCGGAACCGCTTGATTATCTGGAGCTGCTCTATCGGGTTGTCGGAGAAGGCACGGCGCTGATGGCCGGGCTGCGTGAAGGCGATCCGGTTGAAGTGCTGGGCCCCCTGGGCAACGGCTTCAACCTGCGCATTCCCGCAGGCGATGTGGTGCTGGTGGCTGGCGGCGTTGGTGTCGCGCCGCTTTTGACAAGCGCCAGGGCCTTTGCCGCAAGCCATAACGTCGAATTGCTGCTTGGAGGCAAAACCCGTGATGATATCCTGGCCGTGGAGGATTTCAAGGCGGCGCATGTGCCGGTACGGGTGAGCACTGAAGACGGAAGCGAAGGCGTTCGGGGATTGGTTACCCAACTGTTGGCCGGGCGTCTCCGGGAAGGGCGTCCTGCGCTGGTTGCGGCCTGCGGACCGATGCCCATGCTGCGGGCTGTGCGTGATGTGTGCAGGGACGCGCAAGTGCCCCTGCAGGTGTCGCTGGAATCGTTGATGGGCTGCGGGGTCGGCGCATGTCTGGGATGCATGGTGAAAGGCGCCGCGCATACGGAAGAACATCCGCAGCTTTTGTCGGTGTGCAAGGATGGCCCTGTATTCGATGGCGACGCGCTGGCCTGGTAGTTTCCGAATTCGGGCCGTTGCAAACGATCATGAAAATATTTGACCTGTTGAAATGGTTTTCTTTACGGCAAAAAAGAGGAGAGTCATGAACAACATTTGTCAGGATACCGCACAAAAGGGGAACTTGGATGCCCATCCCGACCTGAGCGTCAGGATAGGCTCTCTCTGCCTGCGCAACCCGGTAATGCCCGCTTCCGGCACTTTTGGCTACGGACGCGAATACGCCGCCTTGATCGATCTGCACCGTCTGGGCGCCATCGTGACCAAGGGGCTGTCGCTGCGCCCCAAGATGGGGAATCCCACGCCGCGCATCGCGGAAACCACGGCGGGCATGCTCAATGCGGTGGGTTTGCAGAATGTGGGTGTGGACGCCTTCATCCGTGACAAATTGCCTTTTTTACGGACGATCGAAACTCCAGTTATCGTAAATTTTTTCGGGAATACCCTGGAAGAGTACGGTGAAGTGGCGGCCCGGCTTTCCGATCTGGAGGAAGTGGCGGCGGTGGAGGTCAACATCTCCTGTCCCAATGTCAAGCAGGGCGGCATCGTGTTTGGCACCGATCCGCGCGCGGCCGCGACGGTGGTAAAACTGGTGCGCAGCCGTATTGCCAAGCCTTTGATTGTCAAGCTCACACCGAACATCACCGACATCACCGTTGTCGCAAAGGCGGTGGAGGAGGCGGGGGCCGACGCCATCAGCTGCATCAACACCCTGACCGGTATGAGCATTGACATCCGTACCCGCAAACCGCGTCTGGCCAACATCACCGGCGGGCTGTCGGGACCGGCCATCATGCCGGTGGCGCTCCGCATGGTTTGGCAAACCGTCCGGGCGGTCAAAATCCCGGTCATTGGCATCGGCGGCATCTGCAGCGCCGAGGATGCGCTCCAGTTCATCATGGCGGGAGCGACAGCCATTCAGGTTGGCTCCGCAAACTTTGCGGATCCGGGCGCGATGATCCGCATTGTCGATGGTCTGGCCGATTTTTGCCGTGAACAGAAAGTTTTCGCCTTGCGTGATCTGGTTGGCTGTCTTGAGGCGCCGGATCGCGGCTGGTAAACAAAAAAAGCCTTTTTCCAAGAGAGCCTTCGCATATGGAAGTTATCAGCGCCCATCTGAATGCCGATTTTGATGCCTTCGGTTCCATGCTGGCGGCCAGCAAGCTGTATCCGGAAGCGACTCTGGTCTTTGCCGGGGGGCAGGGACGCGGCCTGCAGGAGTTTTGCCGGAAAAATCCCGGTCTGGCGGAGCGTTTCAAAAATCCGGGCGACATCAATCTGGATGAAATCACCCGCCTGATTTTGGTGGATGTCCGCCGCAAGTCGCGCATCGGGCCTTTTGCCCAGGTGGCGGAGCGTCCCGGAGTGGATATCCATATTTTCGATCATCATGAAGTTTCTGGCGCGGATGATCTGCATGGTTCAGAGGAGCATATCGCGGCGGTGGGAGCCGCCGTCACCATTTTTGCCCGCCTGTTCGAGGAACGCCGGATTCGTCCCACGCCTGAAGAGGCGACCCTGATGATGATCGGCCTGCACGAGGATACCAACGACTTGCTTTCCAGTTCCACAACCGCGGATGACTGCCGCGCCGCGGCCTTTCTGCTCTCCTGCGGAGCCGAGCTGAATACCGTCGGTGATTTTCTCGCTCCGGAGTTCACGGTGGAAAAAGTGCAGCTGCTTCATCAGATGATCCATACGCTGCGCTTCATCCCGGTACATGAGGTGGAAGTCGCCATAGCGCAGGCTTCGGCGCGCAACTATGTGGGCGATTTGGCGGAATTGACCCACAAGTTGCGTGACATGAAGAATCTGGATGCGCTTATAGTGGCCGCCCGCCTGGCGGGCCGGGTATTTCTGGTGGGGCGCTCCCGGATTCCCGAAGTGCCCATGGATCGGATCATGGGCGAATTTGGCGGCGGAGGGCATGCCTTTGCGGCTTCGGCCTCGGTACGGGATCTGACGCTGATCCAGGTGCTGGACCGGCTGCCTTCGGTGCTGGAAAAACATGTGCGGCACAGTTGCGTGGCCGCCGACATCATGTCCTCGCCGGTCAAGAGCATTGCCGCAACGCTGACCATCGGCCAGGCGCGGGAGCTCTTCAACCGGTACAACGTCAACGCCATGCCGGTGCTGCGCGAGGGGACGGTCATTGGCATCGTGACCCGTCATCTGATGGACAAGGCCTTCTATCACGGGCTTGAAGAGGCCCTGGTCACCGACTACATGGACGCCGAATTTGCCACGGTGCCGCCGGACACGCCGGTCAAGGTGCTCCAGGAGATGCTTCTGGAGCGCAACCAGCGCTTTTTCCCAATTGTGGAGAACGGAGAACTGGTGGGGGCCCTGACCCGTACCGATCTGCTGCGGCAGCTGATTTTCGGGCAGCGTAGCTCCGGAGAAAAACCAGCGGAAAACCTGGGACGTCGCCGTCAGCTGGCGAGGCAGTTGCGGTCGCAGCTTTCTGCTGACCGGATGGAGCTTCTGGAGGCGATCGGCTCGGTCGGCGACGAAATGGGCGTCAACGTGCTGGTGGTGGGCGGATTTGTGCGGGATCTGCTCCTTCGGCAGGAGAATTTCGATATTGATATCGTGGTGGACGGTGATGGCATTGCCTTTGCCGAGCGCTTTCGGGAGCACCATCCCGAATGCCGGGTGCGGGCGCATACGAAGTTTCATACCGCGGTGCTGATCTTTCCCGACGATTCCAAAGTGGATGTGGCTTCGGCCCGCTGGGAGTACTATCTGTCGCCGGGGGCCCTGCCCCAGGTGGAATACGCCTCGATCAAAAACGATCTGTACCGGCGTGATTTTACCATCAATACCCTGGCAATTTCGCTCAACCGCCGCGACTTTGGAGAACTGCTCGACTTTTTCGGAGGGCAGCGTGACCTGCGCGACAAGGTGATCCGGGTGCTGCACAATTTGAGCTTCGTCGAGGATCCAACCCGGATCTTCCGCGCCATCCGGCTGGAGCAGCGTCTGGGCTTCCGCATCGGCCAAAATTCCGAAGCCTTGCTCAAAAGCGCGGTGCGGGCGGGTTTTATTGACAAGGTGGCGGGAATCCGTCTGCTGAACGAGCTCATCATCATATTCAGGCAGGGAGAGGTTGTGCAGACTCTGCGGCGAATGGCAGCGCTGGACGTTCTGCGCTTTTTGCATCCGGCGCTGACGCTGACCCAGACGGTCATCGATCTGTTCGATGAAGTTTTCAAGGTACTGAACTGGTATGAGCTGCTGTTTTTGCAGGAGCCGTTTCAGCGCTGGGTGGTTTTGCTGCTCTGCCTGACCAGCGGGTTGGACGACAAATCGGTCGGCGAACTGTGCGAGCGGCTGAATGTGGTGCGCGCCGAACGCCGTTGCCTGACGGAATGCCGTACGGAATTGCATAAGGTCGTGCGGCAGTTGAAGTGGCAGTGCGGCGAAGGCAAGGTACCCCTGCCCAGTCAGTTGTTCGAACAGCTCAGGTCTTTTCCGCCGGAATTGCTGGTTTATGGAATGGCATTGCTTTCGGATGGGGAAGCGCGGCAGCTGTTTTCCCAGTGCATCGCAAAGTGGCGTTTTGTAACGCAGGAACTCACCGGTCACGATCTCAAGGCCATGGGCTACACCCCGGGGGAAAATTTTCAGAGAATACTCAAGGCTCTGCTGGACGCCCGGCTGGACGGCTGGGTCAAGAACCGCGCCGAAGAGATTGATTTCGTAAAAAAGATGTTTATATAACTCATACAAGACGGCAAAATGCCGGGGATGTTGTAGAAAAAACGGGGTACGTAGGGCAGGCACTATGAACGATATTTTGATTCGGGTTTCCGTTATGCTGATACCGGCCTTGTTGGCGGTCATGATTCACGAGGTGGCCCACGGCTGTGTCGCGCAGAAGCTGGGGGATCCGACCGCCCGCCTGCTGGGGCGTTTGACGCTCAATCCGTTCAAGCATCTGGATCCGTTGGGGGTGGTGGCCCTGCTGGTTTTCGGATTCGGCTGGGCCAAGCCGGTACCGGTCAATCCGAGGAATCTGACATCGCCCAAGCGGGACATGATCTGGGTGGCCCTGGCCGGGCCGGTTTCCAATCTGCTGCTGGCCGGCCTTTCCGCGCTGGTGCTGCACGGCATGATGCTGGGCGCGCGCTGGAGTGGACTGTCCGCCACTTCGCCATTGCTGTTTGTCTTCCGGCCAGTGTTGTACATGGTGGCCTTCAGCCTGTTCATCAATGTGAATCTGGCGATCTTCAACCTGATTCCGATTCCGCCGCTGGATGGCGGGCGCATCCTGGCCGGGCTGCTTCCCGACAGGCAGGCGGAAGTTTTGTCGAAGTTGGAATCCTGGGGTTTTCTTATCATCATACTGCTGATCTCCTTTACGCGTTTCTACAGTGTCGCGCTGTGGCCGATCATTGTCCGGATCATAGAGACCCTGGCCGGCCAACAGTTGTCGGTGGTGGTGAATGTCATGCATTTTTTGCTGCATTCCGCCTGAATGCGTTGGGGAGTGGGAAGAAAAAGAAAAAAGCCGATGGAAACAGTTTTTTCCATCGGCTTTTTGTTTGAAGACCTGGTGAACAGCTGCTGCCACCACTTTTTACCATGAGCGCAGCGGCCCGGTGTCAATGTGGACAAAACCGGAGCGCGGATAGTAGCCTACCCCTCCCTGGTGAAGACGCAGGGCGACATTCCGCACATGGGCGACGCTCACTCCCTTGACCCTGATGTCCAGAGCCTTTCCCTCCATGTGATAGCTTTGACGGGCAACACGGCGGTTGTGACGGCGGAGCTGGGCGTTGGTGCTGGGAGAACGGTATCCGGAGAGGATGATGTTCTGTGGATGGGCTCCCGGCAGACATTGGTTGATGAGGTAAAGCTTGTCAAGCAGGGCTGGATCGATGGCATGGACGGTATTGTTGTGGGTGTCGCGACAGAAGTGGTTGATGGCCCGCAGCCCGGGGCCATAGTAGTGGCCATTTTGCCAGAAGGTGACTTCTTTCAGAAACTCTCCGGTGTTGGGGCTGTAGAGCGTCAGTACCCGCTCCCGGGATGCTGTGGGGCCGGCCACTCTGGCAAGAGCCTCTGCCGGGAGAAGCAGGGCGGCGCCCGCACATAAGAAACTTTTCAGAAAATCCCTCCGGCACCATTTTTGAAGGGGTGTACTCTCTTCCTCTTCCTCATTAAGCAGTATATCCTTTTCGTCCGTCCAATCCATAAAACATCTTCCCTTGAGATTTGCTTTTTTTGCAGCTGTGAAAGAAATGCCACACCATGTGTTGCAAAAAACCGCATAACGCTAAAGGCTATTCGTCTGAATTTCAAGGTTATTTTTGTTAAGAAAGCTTTAGCATGCGTTTACGCGCTTGCATCTGGCCCGTCTGGTTGTAGAATATCTACCTCTATGCCAGTTCTTTTCGATATTGATTTTGGTTTATAACTCTTTGGGAATGAAACGGGAAAACAGACGCTTTACTGGAGAAGTGACAGAGGACAAAGATGAAAGAGATTTTGAGAGATCTTTTGCGTGATGCCCTGCACCGCTGCTATGAGGAGGGAACTCTGGTTTCCGGAGAAATTCCGCCGGAAATTGTGGTGGAAGTACCGGCAAATGCGGAGCATGGTGATTTCGCGACCAATCTGGCCATGGTGCTGGCCAGGAAAGAAAAAACGTCGCCACGCAAGGTAGCCGAGGCGCTGGTTGGAGCACTTCGTTGCCGGGAAGATGTGTTTAGGCAGGTGGAGATTGCCGGCCCGGGTTTCATCAACTTTTTTCTGACCAACCGCTTTTGGTGCGGTGTACTGGAAGAAATCGCCCGCAAGGGTGCAGGTTATGGGCACCAGACTTTTGGCGCCGGCAAACGGGTACAGGTGGAGTTTGTCAGTGCCAATCCGACCGGTCCCCTGCATATTGGGCATGGACGCGGCGCGGCAACCGGCGATGCGCTGGCCTCTTTGCTCAAGGCTTGTGGTTATGAGGTGGAGCGTGAATACTATATCAACGATGCCGGAAACCAGATGCGTACCCTGGGACGGTCAATCTGGTTGCGCTGCCAGGAGTTGGATGGCCGGGCGGTCGCATTTCCCGAGGATTGCTATCAGGGCGGCTATATCCGCGATCTGGCGCGTGAAATATGGGGGAGAGAGCGGGAAATCCTGCTGACGCTTTCCGAAGAGGAGGCCATCGACAGGCTGGCGCAATGGGGCGGGAAAAAGATCCTGGCCGGCATTGCCGCCGATCTGAAAGACTTTGGTGTGGAGTTCGATTGCTGGTATAGTGAACGGACCCTGTTTGAACGGGATGCAGTCCGGAAGAATCTTGACTATCTGGTTGAGAAAGGGTTGGCCTACCGGCAGGATGATGCCTTGTGGTTCGCTTCCACGCGGTTCGGTGACGACAAGGATCGGGTGATGTCGCGCAGCAACGGTGTGACCACCTACTTTGCTTCGGATGTGGCGTATCACCGGGACAAATTCGAACGCGGCTTCGATCTGGTGATTGATGTGTGGGGCGCGGATCATCACGGTTACATTCCCCGGATGAAGGCGGTGGTGGCGGCGCTGGGACGCTCCCGGGACGATTTGCAGGTCATACTGGTACAGCTGGTCAACCTCTTGCGCGGCGGACAGCAGGTGGCCATGAGCACACGTTCCGGCGAGTTTGTCACGTTGCGGGAAGTGATGGATGAAGTGGGCAAGGATGCCTGCCGCTACTATTTTCTGTGCCGTCGTTCGGACAGCAAGCTGGACTTTGATCTGGAGCTGGCCAAGGAGCAAAGCTCGAACAATCCGGTCTACTATATCCAGTACGCGCATGCGCGCATTTGCAGCATCAAGGGGAAAGCCATGGCGGAGGGGATTCGGATGCCCGAAACCGCCGATGTCGACTTTACGGCGCTCGATCTTCCCGAAGAGCTGGCCCTGATCAAACATCTGGCACGGTTTCCCGAAACAGTCGCCGCAGCCGGACGGGCCTTTGAACCACATCGTCTGGCGGCCTATCTGCTGGAGTTGGCCGGCCAGTTCCATGCGTACTACAACCAGCATCGCATTATCGGCGAGAAACGCAATATCTGTGAAGCGCGGCTTTATTTGTTGAACGCTGTTCAGACAGTCATTAGCGGAGCGTTGGCCATTCTGGGCATTTCCGCTCCTGAAAGGATGTGATTTCTCATGGAAAATCCAAACTCTTCCAACACTCGGAAACCTGTGGAAAAGAAACATGTATTGTGGCTGGCAATGCTGGTGCTGGCTGTTTCGCTGGCCTGCTTCTTCCTGGGCCTTATGGTGGGCGAACAGGGAACCCTGCCGGAATCTCCTGCTGTCGTTTCTCCGCCCGACAAGGTTGTGGAGCGGATCCCCGCACGGCCGGAGGAAACTGTGCCTCAGGACGGCAAATCGGTGGCAGAGGCAAAACCTGCGGGAGCGGTGGGAGAATCTGCCAAAAAGGCTGGGGAATCGGATTTGACCTTCTACGATATTTTGCCCAGCAATACCCAGGCGCATCCCATTGGAACAGGCATCAATGTGCCACAGGAGAAGAATCCCAAGGAAAAAACGGTAGCTGCTTCAACTCCGGCGCCGTCCAAGCCTGCAACGACAGCCAAACCGGCGGCTGTTACCCCGGCTGCTGCCAAACCTGCAACGCCAGCCAAGCCGGCTTCACCTGTGGCGAAAAAACCGGCTGAGCCAGCTGCGCCTGCAAAGCCGGAGACCACCGCTTCCAAGAGAGCCATAGTCCAGGTGGCTTCCTTCAAGGACAAGGCGGGGGCAGAAAGGCTGGCCCAACGTCTCCAGGGCAAGGGACTGGCCGCGACGATTCAGGAAGCCAATATCCCGCAAAAAGGCGTGTGGTATCGGGTGATTATAGGTGCTGCCGATCGTGGCGCTGCGGAACAGATTGTGCAGCGGCTGAAAAAGGAAAACCTGAATGGGCAGATACGGCAATAGGGGATGGGCGCATGGTGTTAAAAAGCGCTTGACTCCAAATGGATCCTTGGAGTAGATTTATCAAGTTCACATGACGCGGGGTGGAGCAGTCCGGTAGCTCGTCGGGCTCATAACCCGAAGGTCGAAGGTTCAAATCCTTCCCCCGCAACCAAAATTTGGCGGTGTAGCTCAGTTGGTTAGAGCATGCGGCTCATATCCGCAGTGTCCGGAGTTCGAGTCTCTGCACCGCCACCATAAAAGACAAGGCCTTGGTTCTGTTAAGGATCAAGGCCTTTTTTGTTCTTTTCAGCTCAGAAGGATCCGCTTGCCTCTGCGTTTGCCGTGTGTTGGGCTGATGGCGCCAGGAAAGGCGTCAAGAATTTTTACCGCGCGGTTATCCGGATGGCACAGCTTTACCGCGCAGTCTGCGCTGACAGCGAAATTCAAGGCAAAAAAGCAAGGCTTTTCGTGAATGACAGACAAAAAAAAGGAAGCAATCGACGGATTGCTTCCTTTTTATGTTTTGCATGGTCGGGATGAGAGGATTTGAACCTCCGGCCCCTTGCTCCCGAAGCAAGTGCGCTACCAGGCTGCGCTACATCCCGATATGAACAACGAATGGCCTTTTAGCACAGATGGGAAAAGAAGGCAATAAACTTCGGTGCCCTTCTTGTGCCGCCGGCAAAGAGCGTGGAATTTTAATCGTCTCCCTTGAGATCCCGCTCTATGTTGCGGTGAAGCATCTCGTAGTTGGCCTGTTCTTCGGGGCTGAGATCGTTCCAGTTGATATACTCGGAGCCGTCTTCCTGTTCGGCCAGGACATGGGAACCGGGGACAATTTCAAAAGCGCTGCTTTCGTCTTCTACAAACATGGTCGTTCTCCTTTGCTGGTTGATTGTGCAATCGGATTGTCTGTGGCGCTCTTTTTCCGGACGCCCAATTTGTTCGCTGCCCAATATAGTTGTTGCTCTGGAGAAGTGCAACGTTTAAACTTCTCATTCTATGCGGGGAAGGGATGGGGGCAGGCCTTGCTTTGGAAAAAACCTCCTTGACAAGGAGCGGTTTTTTGGCTACATCTACCAACTTCGTGGACCTTTAACATAATTGTGCGAAATAACTGATTTCTGCAGTATCTATATCCATACGTGAAGAGAGGTTTTAATGAGTACGCGAATTATCAAGCAGGAAGATGCAGGACGGAAATGGCATCTTGTAAATTTGGAAGGTAAGGCACTGGGACGGGCTGCTTCCGAAATCGCCAAGGTATTGCGGGGCAAAAACAAACCCTGTTTTGCGACCAATGTGGATACGGGAGATTTCGTCGTTGTCGTCAATGTGGAGAAAGTGCTGTTGACCGGCAAGAAGCTGACGGACAAGAAATACTATCGGCACAGCGGTTATCCTGGTGGACTGAAGATTTTTACTGCGGATCGCATGCTGGAAAGAAAACCGGAAGAAGTGATCATCCGGGCCGTCAAGGGTATGTTGCCCAAGAATAAATTGGGGCGGCAGATGCTGAGCAAAATGAAGGTCTATGTTGGCGGTGAGCATCCTCATGCGGCGCAGCAGCCTCAAGTGCTTGAGTTTTAACGGCAAGGCAAGGAGATAAAGAACAATGGCCGAAGAAAAATATTATGCAACCGGCAAACGGAAAAGTTCCATAGCCAGAGTATGGCTGAAATCTGGGAGCGGCCAGATTATGGTTAACCGGCAACCGCTGGATGACTATTTTGGACGGGCGATTCTGCGCATGGTGATTGAACAGCCGCTGGCGCTGACGGAAACGATAGGCAAGTTCGATATCGACATCAACGTTTCCGGCGGCGGTCATGCCGGTCAGGCGGGCGCCATCAAACATGGCATCTCCAAGGCGCTGATGGTTTACAATCTGGATCTGCGTCCGACCCTCAAGAAAGCCGGATTTATCACCCGTGACAGCCGTGTGAAAGAGCGCAAGAAATATGGGCGGCGTGCAGCTCGTGCCCGTTTCCAGTTCTCCAAACGTTGATGGTGGTGGTTCAACAATTTTGAGCAGCATGAAGACAGGAGGCCGTATGTCGGTTTCCTGTCTTCTTTTATGGTTGTTGCAAGGAAAAGGAGGCTGTTCCCATGACTTGTCGGGTAGCAATTGTGGGAGCTGGCGGTTATACCGGCGTGGAACTTCTCCGGTTGCTCTGTCAGCATCCCGGTGTGGAGATAACCTGTGTTACGTCGCTGGAAGATGTCGGCAAGGAGATAACCCGCGTTTTTCCTTCTTTGCCCAAACGCCTGGCTTCCCTCCGCCTGGAAGCGCTGGATGTTTCCAGAGTTGCCGAGGCCGCAGATGTGGTCTTTACAGCTTTGCCGCACAAGGCGGTGATGGACATAGCCCCGCAGTTCATCGCGGCGGGGCGCAAGGTGATCGATTTGTCGGCGGATTTCCGTTTGAAAGATGTGGCGGTCTATGAACGCTGGTATAGCCGGCACAGCGCGCCCGACCTGGTCAAAGAGGCGGTGTATGGCCTTCCCGAACTGTATCGGGAACAAATCCGTTCCGCGCGGCTCCTGGCCAATCCCGGCTGCTATCCCACGAGCGCGATTTTGGCGTTGACGCCCCTGCTGCGAAATCATCTCGTTGATGTGAAGAGTATTGTCATCGACAGCAAATCCGGCACAAGCGGTGCCGGCCGGGCCCTGAAGACGGGCAGTCTGTTCTGCGAGGTCAACGAGGGCGTCAAGGCCTACGGTGTTGGCACCCATCGGCACATCCCCGAAATCGAGCAGGTCTTGTCGGATCAGGCGGGAGAGCCTTTGACCGTCTGCTTTACCCCACACCTGATGCCGGTCAATCGCGGTATTTTGTCCACTTCCTACGCTCGCCTGCTCAAACCGTGCAGCAGCGCCGAACTGCACGAGCTGTTCGCGGCATTTTATCGGGATGAGCCTTTTGTACGGGTGCTGCCCGAGGGCGAACTTCCCAACGTTTCCGCTGTGCGGGGCGGCAATTTCTGTGATATCGGCGTGGTTTCCGAAACCCGTACCGGACGGGCGATCATTGTTTCCGCCATTGATAATCTGGTCAAGGGAGCGGCGGGCCAGGCGGTGCAGAACATGAATATCATGGAAGGTTTCGAAGAGGATCAGGCCCTGCAGGTGGTGCCGCTGTTCCCGTGATTTCTTCCATTGGGGAAAATGAGCCTGAAAAGAGCATGTCGTACGGCAAGAGGAAACATTTGACGCCGGGGTTTCGATGGACTGGAAATTGATGGTAACCATTTTGGGGGTAGTCATGGTGCTGGAAGGCATTCCATGGTTTCTCTCGCCGTCTGCAATGAAACAGGTCTATTTTCAGATGCTGGCGCTTTCGGAGAAGCGCCTGCGGGTGATGGGCCTTTTCTTTATGCTAAGCGGTTTGCTGGTGGTTTATTGGGTGCGGGGATGAGGAGCGGGGACTTGCCGCAAGGCATGAGGCTGGATGATTTTGATTATTTTCTGCCTCCGGAACTGATTGCCCAGTATCCTGCAGACCGGCGCGACGCTTCAAGAATGATGGTGGTTGAACGGGCAACCGCTACGCTGAAGGACGCGTTTTTCGGGGATATCGGATGTTACCTGCGCCCGGGGGATGTGCTGGTTGTTAACGACACGAAGGTGATTCCGGCCCGGATTCTTGGCCATAAAGCGGAGAGCGGCGGTCAGGTGGAAGTGTTTTTGGTGGAACGGGAACCAGGTGATGACGAAGTGTGGAAGTGCCTGTGCCGTGCTTCCAAACGTCCTCATGCGGGGAGCTTTCTGATCCTGGGCGAACAACTTCGCGCCGAGGTGCTGGAGGAAACGGACGGTGCGCTGCTGCGTCTGCGTTTTACCTGCAACGGCGATTTTCCCGCCATTCTGGAGAAAGTGGGACATATCCCCTTGCCGCCTTACATCCGGCGGGCGGATATGCCTTCCGATCGGGAACGTTATCAGACGGTTTTTGCCCGGCATGCCGGGGCGGTGGCGGCCCCGACTGCCGGACTGCATTTTACTGAAGACGTTCTGGAAAAGCTGAAGGTTCTGGGAGTTGACGTGGCGCCCCTGACCCTGCATGTCGGTTTGGGTACCTTTTTACCGGTGCGTTCCGACGATATTCGCGAACACCGGATGCATGGCGAGCTTTTTTACATTCCGGAAGTGACGGCGCAGAAGGTTCGGCTCGCCCGTTCGGAAGGACGCCGGGTGGTGGCGGTAGGTACCACGGTGGTGCGTGCCCTGGAAACATCCGCGCTGGAGCAGGGCGCGGTAACTGGCGGCGGCGGAGTTTCCCGGTTGTTCATTACGCCGGGTTTTCGTTTCCGGACGGTGGATGCGTTGCTCACCAACTTCCATCTTCCCAAGTCGACCCTTTTGATGCTGGTGGCGGCCTTTGCCGGACGGGAGCTGATTCTTGAGGCGTATCGCAGGGCCTGTGCGGAGTGTTACCGTTTCTACAGCTATGGCGACTGCATGTTGATCGTATAAAAAAACTTCTAAAGAGGAAGTTGCATTCAAACCATGAAATTCAGTCTGTTGCATCAGGATGGCCGGGCGCGTCGCGGCCGCATGGAGCTGGCGCATGGCATGGTGGAAACGCCGGTTTTCATGCCGGTGGGTACCCAGGGCACCGTGAAGGGCATGCTGCCGGAAATGTTGGTGGAACTGGGTGCGCAGATTGTTCTGGGCAACACCTACCACCTGTTTTTGCGTCCTGGCCACGAGCTGGTGCGTTCCCTGGGCGGACTGCACCGTTTCATGAACTGGGAGCGTCCCATTCTCACGGACAGCGGTGGTTATCAGGTGTTCAGCCTGAGCCGTTTGCGTTCCATTCGGGAGGAGGGCGTCGATTTTCAGTCGCATCTGGACGGCTCGCGCCATCTCCTGACGCCGGAGCTTTCCATTGCGGTGCAGGAAACCCTGGGTTCGGATATTGCCATGGCTTTTGACGAGTGCATCCCCTACCCGGCGGAGCGTTCCTATGTGGAAATGGCCACGGAACGTTCCAGCCGTTGGGCGGCACGCTCAAAGGCGGCGCTGTCCCAGAGGGATCGCACGGCGCTGTTCGGCATTGTGCAGGGGGGCATGTTTGAGGAACTGCGGGCACGGAGCGCCGCGCAGTTGCAGGAAATCGGTTTTGACGGTTACGCGCTGGGCGGACTGGCACTGGGAGAGGAAAGTGCGCAGATGTACGACATATTCGCCTATGCCTTGCCGCTTTTGCCCGATGCCGCGCCCCGTTACATCATGGGGGTGGGTACGCCGGAGGATCTGGTGGAGGGCGTGGCCTGTGGCGGCGACATGTTCGATTGTGTCATGCCGACCCGCAATGCCCGCAATGGCCTGCTTTTTACCACGTTTGGCAAGCTTTCGATCAAGCAGAGCCGTTTCCGCGACGATTCCCGTCCCATCGACGAAGCCTGTGGGTGTTATGTCTGTCGTCACTATAGCCGCGCCTATCTGCGGCATCTGTATCTTTGCGGGGAAATTCTGTCCTCGGTGCTCAACACGTACCACAACCTCTTTTACTATGTGCATCTTATGCGGCAGATTGGGCAGGCAATAGAGCAGGATCGTTTTGAAGCTTTCCGTGCGGAATTTTATCGTCTGCGTACCGCAGGCGAGTGAAGCGCCTTCATTGCTTTGACTTTTCGGATGGATATCATCTATTTTAAAAAATTGCTGAAGAGAATGAGGAAGTATCCCTTTAACCCTTTACTCAACAGGACAAAAAGGAGGTCCCATGGTTAGTGAAGCGTTTGCAATGGCAGGGAATGCGGCTGGTGCTCAGCAGCAGGCCGGTTATGAATCGATCATCATGCTGCTTTTGATGGTGGCCGTGTTTTACTTTTTGCTTATCCGTCCCCAGCAGAAACGGGCCAAACAGCACAAGGAACTTATTGACGCTCTGAAGGTGGGCGATCAGGTCATTACCGCCGGGGGACTGCACGGCAAGGTGGCCGGGTTGCAGGAAGAGGTGATCGCCCTGGAAGTGGCAAGCGGCGTGAAGATCAGGATCGATCGCGCTTCCGTCGTCCGCAACGAGACCGCTGCGCTGCAGCGCAAGAAGGAGCTGGAGAAGCAGGAAGCCGAAAAGGAAAAAGAGAAACAGGAGAAGGAGAACGCGAAAAAGTAGTCGCGTGGAAGACGGCCGTTGTTCCCTTCGGGGCGCTGCGGCGGGAAACATATTTACGGGTGGGAAAGGAGCTTGTGAGAGGTTATGTCCGGAAATTTGCGGATCCGCGCGGGGATAGTTCTGTTCTGTATCGCGCTGGCGCTGGTGGTGCTGGCGCCGACGGTTTTTCGCGAAAACATTCCGTCCTGGTGGAAGAAAACCTTTGAGCCGATTCATCTGGGGCTCGACCTGCAGGGCGGCATCCACCTGGTGCTGGGGGTTGATACGGACAAGGCTGTGGAGAGCCAGATGGGCGCCATCGCCGATGAGCTGGATACCCTGATGAAGGAGCAGGACATTGTTTTCAAGCGGGTCGATATTGCGGCGGGCGGTGTGCTGGGTGTGGTTGTCTACGACGAAGAGGCGGGCAAGCTGGTGGAAGATCTGGTGCGCAAGCAGTTCGGCAATTTGCAGTCCCTGCCCGATAGCCGTGCCGGCGAATATACGCGCAAGAACTACCAGATGCAGGAGGCCGAGGTCCAGCGCATCAAGGATTACGCGGTGCGGCAGGCTCTGGAAACCCTGCGCAACCGTGTCGATCAGTTCGGCGTTTCCGAGCCGGTGCTGCAGCGGGAAGGTGATGACCGCATTCTGATCCAGCTTCCCGGTTTGAAGGATACCAAACGGGCGATCGATTTGATCGGCAAGACCGCCCGCCTGGAGTTCAAGATGGTGGCGGATGTGCCGGAGGCGGATCTCTCCCGGGGGCGTTTGCCGGCAGGTGTGCGGCGTCTCTACGAGCGCCGGGTGGATCGTGCGACCCGCCGGGTTACGGAAACACCAATTGCGGTCTACGACAAGACCGTTTTGACTGGCGATCTGATCTCCGATGCCCGGGTGACCATCGACCGCAGCTTCAACGAACCGGGCGTCTCCCTGCAGTTCAACTCGGTGGGCGCCAAGCGTTTCGACGATATTACCGCCAAAAACGTCGGCAAGCGAATGGCCATTGTGCTGGACGACGTTGTCTATTCGGCGCCGAACATCCGCGAGCGGATCTCCGGCGGCAACGCCCAGATCACCGGGTCCTTCACCGAACAGGAAGCGACGGATCTCGCCATCGTTCTGCGTGCCGGATCCTTGCCGGCGCCGGTTCATATCATGGAAGACCGCACGGTCGGCCCCTCCCTGGGACGTGACTCCATCAACCGCGGCATTTTTTCGGTGCTGCTGGGCGGCCTCCTGGTCATAGTGATTATGGCGGTCTACTATCGCCTTTCCGGCCTTGTCGCGAATGTCGCTCTGATACTGAACCTGGTGTTCATGATGAGTTTGCTGGCCCTGTTCAAGGCGTCTCTGACACTGCCCGGCATTGCCGGCATCGTGCTGACACTGGGCATGGCGGTGGATGCCAACGTGCTGATCTTTGAGCGTATCCGTGAAGAAGTGCGGCGTGGGCAGACGCCCCGGCTGGCGGTGCAGGAGGGATTCGCCCGGGCCTTTCGGACGATCCTGGACGCCAATGTCACTACGCTGATAGCGGCTCTGGTACTTTTCGAGTTTGGTACCGGACCGGTGAAGGGTTTTGCTGTCACCCTTTCGGTGGGCATCGTTTCTTCGGTATTCACCGCGGTCTTTGTCTCCCGGGTAATCTTCGACTACTTTTTGGAGAGCCGCAAAGTTTCGCAATTGAGCATCTAGCGGAGGGGTGTAAAGCCGGGAATAAGCTTTGGACGGGGGCAGGAAATGCCCCTCCAGCCCATGTGTTATGGTTGCAAGGAGTTGTGGATGAGAATCATAAGTCCGGATGTAAATTTTGATTTTGTGGGGATGCGGCGCAAGTCGCTGATTTTTTCACTGGTGCTGATTGCCATTGGCCTCGTTTCCCTGGTGGTGAGGGGCGGCCCCAACTACGGCATCGACTTTTCCGGCGGTACCGTGATGCAGTTCAAGTTGAAAACCGCCAGCAGTGCCGCCGCCATCAAGGAGGCATTGAAGCCCCTGGAACTGGGGTCGATGTCGGTGCAGCAGTTTGGCGAGGAGAACCGGGAATTCCTGGTCCGTGCCCAAAAGGCCGACAGCGGCCATCAGGGACTGGCATCAAGGCTGAAAGACCTGCTGGAACAGAAGTACGGCGCGGACAGCGTGACGGTGGAACGCGTCGAAATGGTCGGTCCCCAGGTCGGCAAGGATCTGCAGAAGAAAGGCCTGAACGCGCTGTTCTGGGCGATGCTGGCCATTTTGGCCTACATTACCCTGCGCTTCGAGTTCCGCTTCGCGGTCGGTTCGGTGGTGGCGCTGCTGCATGACGTGCTCATCACCTTCGGCGCCTTCTCCCTGTTCAACAAGGAGATCGATCTGCCGGTTATCGCCGCCTTCCTGGCGATTGTCGGATATTCGCTCAACGACACCATCATCGTCTACGACCGCATCCGGGAAAATATGGCGACCTACAACAAGGAGCCCTTCACCTTCATCGTCAACCGCAGCATCAACGAGACGCTCTCGCGAACGGTGCTGACCTCCGGGACGACGCTGGTGGTCATCCTTGCGCTGTTCCTCTTTGGCGGCAACGTCATCAACAGTTTTTCGTTTGCGCTGCTGATCGGCGTGATAATCGGCACCTATTCCTCGATTTTTGTTGCCAGCCCG
>JAILGY010000025.1:0-2517 GCA_024696325.1 bacterium
GGAACTGGACGATCTGCTGCGCAACTATGCGGGCCGCCCCACGCCATTGACCTTCTGTCCGACGCTTTCGCGCGAGCTGGGCTTCGATCTCTGGCTCAAGCGCGAGGATCTGCTGCACACCGGCGCCCACAAGATCAACAACGCGCTGGGACAGGGCCTGCTGGCGAAATACATGGGCAAGACCCGCCTCATTGCCGAAACCGGCGCCGGCCAGCACGGGGTTGCGACCGCTGCGGCCGCGGCGCGTCTGGGACTGGAATGCGTGATCTACATGGGCGCTGAGGATGTTGAGCGCCAGTCCAGCAACGTACGCCGCATGCGCCTTCTGGGTGCGCAGGTGCATCCGGTGGAAAGCGGCAGCCGCACCCTCAAGGATGCCATCAACGAAACCCTCCGGGTCTGGATATCGACCCAGCAGAGCACGCACTACTGTTTCGGCACGGCGGCCGGGCCGCATCCCTTTCCAACGCTGGTGCGCGAGTTCCAGAGCGTCATCGGGCATGAGACCCGCGCCGCCCTGCTGGAAAAAACCGGCCGTCTGCCCCAGGCGGTGGTGGCCTGCGTCGGCGGCGGCTCCAATGCCATTGGCATGTTTCACGCCTTTGTGGAAGACGAAGCGGTCCGGCTCATCGGCGTGGAAGCTGCCGGCAGCGGCGAGCCGGGCTGCCTGAATTCGGCCTCGCTCAACCTGGGCAGCCCCGGAGTGCTCCACGGCAACCGTACTTTGCTGCTCCAGGACAGGGAAGGGCAGATCGAAGCCTCGCAGTCCATCTCCGCCGGGCTGGACTATCCGGGCGTCGGCCCCGAACATGCCTGGCTCAAAAGCTGTGGCCGGGTACAGTATGACATGGTGACCGATGCGCGCGCCCTCAACGCCTTTCAGCATTTGTGCCGCAGCGAGGGCATCCTGCCGGCGCTGGAGTCGTCCCATGCGCTGGCCTGGGTGCTGGATCATCCACAGGAATTCTCGCCGGAGGGCGCGGTGGTGGTCAACCTGTCCGGCCGGGGGGACAAGGATATGGACATTATTCAGCGGGCACTGGCTCTCCAGGAGGTGTGAACATGCACAAACTCGAAGAAAAGATACGCAAGGCCGGAGAGCAGGGACGCAGCGCCCTGATCCCGTTTCTTACCGCCGGTTTTCCCAACCGGGAAGCTTTCTGGAACGCGCTTTCCGAACTGGACGAACATGGAGCGGACATCATCGAAATCGGCGTGCCTTTTTCCGATCCGGTTGCGGACGGGCCGGTGGTGGAGGCGGCTTCCCGGAGGGTTTTGGCGGAGGGCGTCACGCTGAAGGAAATCCTTGCAGGCCTTGCCAAGAGGAAGGGGCTGTTTTCTGCAGGCCTGGTGCTGATGGGCTACTACAATCCCTTTTTGCAGTACGGGCTGGAAAAACTGGCGCAAGATGCGGCCGAAGCCGGCGTCCACGGCTTCATCGTGCCCGATCTGCCCCATGAGGAGGATGCTCCTCTAAGAACGGCGCTTGCCCGGCATAACCTCGCCCTGATTCCGCTGGTGGGGCCCAATACTGTCCGGGAGCGGATGGAACTCTATGTCCCCGGCGCCCTGGGCTATATCTATGTGGTGTCCGTGATGGGGGTCACCGGCGAGCGCAGGGAACTTGCCGCCACGGTTGCCGGGACCATGCGGCGGGCACGTGCGGTCTTCGATCTGCCCCTGGCGCTGGGCTTTGGCCTGAGCCGTCCCGAGCAGCTGGAGGAGCTGCCGGAGGATGTCCGGCCTGATGCCGTGGTGTTTGGCAGCGCCCTGCTGAAGCATCTGGATGCGGGCGGCAGTGCTGCCGAATTCATGGCGCGCTGGAAGTAGGGAAGGGCTGAAAGGGAGTCGTATAGCGCGACGAGAAAAAGGCTGTTGTTTAGTATGCCAGGGACAGTTTGAATGCTCCACAAGACAAAAAAACAGGCGGTTGAAATCTCCGGGATTTCAACCGCCTGTCCATTTTCATCCATCGCCCGGCTTCAGGCCGGGATCATAAGAAAATGCGGATGCTTTATGCGTAGCCATCATCGACGATCAGCAGCGTGGCATTCTGCATATCGGTGCTGTCATCGCTCTGCGTGCCGTCGGAAAAAGCGAGGTTGACTATCTCGCCGGTGGACAGGGTGAGCTCTGCCAGATGATTGGCCGTGGTGTTCCAGTTTTGCAGGGTGATTCTCTGAGCCGTACCGATGGAGAGCAGCAGATTGTTGCCGTTCAGGGCGGTCTGCAGGTCGCCTGCGGCAATGCCCGTGCCTAGTTGCAGAACGTCTTCGGCCATGGCATCGGTAATCATGTCATAGCCGTCGCCCTTGTTGACGATGAAGATATCCCTGCCGGCTCCGCCGGTCAGCGTGTCGTTACCATAGCCGCCGTCCAGGGTATCATCGCCGTCCCCGCCGGAAAGCAGATCGGCACCGGCGTTGCCCAACAGGCTGTCATTGCCCAGGCCGCCGTAAAGCCTGTCCGCGCCGTCGCCGCCCACGAGGGTGTCGTTGCCGGCATAGCCGTACAAGG
>JAILGY010000098.1:0-3139 GCA_024696325.1 bacterium
TATCTGGACAAAACGAAAAGGAGATTTCCGCATGGCGGCAACGGTCGGGCAGTGGCTTCAGTCCCTGAAGAAGCTTGAGCAATTCGATTTTGACGATTTTTTCAGGAAGGAGCGGCTTGGGAAAAAGGAGTGGCTCTGGAAGGAAGGCGATCCCGCGCGGGATCTGGTTTTCATCCTCTCCGGCGCCATCAGGCTTTCACGGGAAAGCGAATTCAAGGGGCGTGCAATCGTCACCGGCATTGTAACGGCCGGCAACCTGCTGGGAGCGGCCAATATCCTGGACGGTGGGTCCCGAGCCGTTTCCGCGATTGCGCTGGAGGAAAGCACCTTTCTGATGCTGGATCGGGAACACTTCGCCCGCCTGCTGCGCGACTATCCGCAGGCCGGCATGGAACTGCTCACGCTGCTCGTCCAGGCGGTTTCCGCGCAGTACGATCAGATTGTTACCCGGCTGGCGTCCATCTTTTAGGCGAAGGCCATTTCTCCTGTCCTGAAGCTTTTCTTTGAGGAGACCCAGGTCAGGCTTCTGCGGGCCGCGCCTCTCCATTGCACAGAATCCGCCTGATAAGCTCGGTGGTGGAATGGCCGGCCACAAAGGGGATGATTGCCACCCGGCCTCCGTAGCTTTCCACCAGATCGCGCCCCACCACCTGATCCGCGGTATAGTCGCCGCCCTTCACCAGAATGTCGGGATGAAGCGTTTCTATCAGCTCAAGTGGCGTGTCCTCGTCGAAAACCGTCACATAGTCGACACAGCCCAGCGCCGCCAGAATCCGGGCTCTTTCATCCGCACTGATAAGCGGACGGGACGCGCCTTTCAGACGCCGCACCGAATCATCGGAGTTGAGTCCCAGAACCAGAACATCTCCCAGCCCCCGCGCTTCCTGCAGGTACTGCACATGGCCAATATGGAGCAAATCGAAGCAGCCATTGGTGAAAACCACCCGGCCACCCCTGTGATGCACGGTTTCCCTGATGGCAGGCAGCGCCGAACGCGGTACAATCTTGGTTTCCTCGCCCGACCGTCTGCGCGCGGCAGCCCGCAATTCCTCAGGCGCCACCACGGAGGTGCCCACCTTGCCGACCACCACGCCCGCCGCCAGATTGGCCAGAAAGGCCGCATCCGATACCGCCAGCCCGGCACCCAGCGCAGCGCCCAGCACCGCCAGCACCGTATCGCCCGCGCCCGAAACGTCGTAGACCTCCAGCGCCTGGGTCGGAATATCCAGCTCGCCGCCACTCCGGAAAAAAATGGTCATGCCTTCCTCGGAGCGCGTCAGCACCAGCGCCTCCAGTTCCAGTTCGGCGGTCAGTTTGTGGCCGGCCGAACGCAGGGCCTCGTCGCTGACCGGCAAGCCACCTACCGCCTGCATCAGTTCCTTGCGGTTGGGTGTCAGAAGCGTTACGCCATGATACTTGCCAAAATCGCCCCCTTTGGGATCCACCAGCACCGGTTTTCCCGCCTCACGCGCCATCCGGATGGCGGAGGTCAGTACGTTTTTCGTCAGCACGCCCTTGCCGTAGTCCGACAGCAGCAAGACCTGGCAGTGCGGCAGACGTTCCTGCAAGAAACGCAGCAGCTGTTCCTCCGCCGCCTCCGGAATCGGAACCACGCTCTCACGATCCACCCGCAGCATTTGCTGATGATCGGCCAAAACACGGGTCTTGCGGCCGGTACAGCGCCCCGGAACCGTCACCACGCCAGTATCCGTCCCGCCCAGGGCCAAAAGCCGCTCCCGCAGACGGAGACCATCGGCATCCTCGCCAACCGCTCCCGCCACCTCAACGCCCACACCCAGTGTCCGCAGATTGTTGACGACGTTGCCGGCGCCCCCCAGCCGCAGCTCCTCGCGCAGGATGTTCACCACTGGCACCGGAGCTTCCGGCGAAATCCGGCCCGCCTCGCCCCACAGATACTCATCCAGCATCAGATCACCCACAACCAGGGCTGTTATATCCGGCAGCCTGTTCAGAAAGAATTCCAGTTCCATTAACGCCGCTCTCCTTCAAAAGAGTCCGTGCAAAACGCTTCTCCCTTCACGAGCTCACTCCTTGCCGCGCTTCTCGCTCAGCCATCCCACATGCCGCCACAGGCCGCGCCAGATCCGTACCTCCCGCGAGTTGAGCGCGCAGCGCCCCAACATGCGGCGAAAGGTGTGCATGAGATGATCGGGATTCTGGGGATTGAGAAAACCGCTGGAGGCCAGCACCTCCCGCATGTGCGCGAAAAGCGCCTCCATTTCCTGGCCGCTGGCCGGCTTGCGGCTCGATTCCACCACCGCCTGCTCCGGATTGCGCGCCACGCGCGCCATTTCGTAGAGGCAGACCGTGACCGCCTGCGCCAGATTGAGCGAGGCGAAATCCTCGTCCGTCGGAATGGTGAGCAGACGCCGGCAGCAATCCAGTTCGGAGGTGCGCAAACCGGCATCCTCCCGGCCGAACACCAGCGCGACCTTCACGTCCGGCAGCAATGTTACCGCTTCGCGCGCCGCCTGTTCGGGCACGAGGAATTCGCGGCGGTAGCGGCCGAAACGCCGGGTGGTGCCATAGCTTGAGCCACAGTCGGCCAGAGCCTCCTCAAGCGAGGTGCAAAGCCGTGCCGTTTCCAGCAATGAAGAGGCCTTGAGCGCCATCTTCCTCGCATCCTCACTGAAAGGATCCACCTGCGGATTGACCAGCCGCAGATCGCTTGCGCCGAAGTTCATCATGCTCCGGCACACCGAGCCGATATTGAGCGCGCCCTGCGGCTCCACCAAAACCACCACCAAATTTGGCATTTTCATTGATAAGAAGCTCCCCTATGCCGGTTGTATTCCGACACCCCCACCTTCCGGCAAATTATCCAGCAAACGGGTTTTCCAACTCCCCACCCCCAACCCCTCCCCCCAATGGAGGGAGGGGAGGCACTCCACTTGATTACCCCCTCCCTTCGCTTGCGGGGGGAGGGCTGGGGTGGGGGACACTCCCAAAGACCATGGAAAAGTCCAAAGCACCCTGCCCGCTCAATCTCCCGGGGAGAGGGCAAGACGAAAGCCGACATCATCTCTGCAGAAGAAGTGCCCCCAAAAATCCCGGGAAGCCGAGCGGCAGAAAGCGGCGACATAGTACCAGCTGCCGCCGCGAACCATGTAGTTCTTTC
>JAILGY010000105.1:0-3397 GCA_024696325.1 bacterium
TTTCACATCAGTATTGGCGGCAGCCTCAGCTGGAGCGGCTGCCTCTTCTGCCTTCTCCGCGTCGTCAGCCTTTTTCTCCGCAGGCGGCGCCTCGACCTTTATCAGCTCCACATCGAAAACCAGAGCCGAATTCGGCCCAACCAGAGCGCTGACGCCCGCCTCACCATAGGCCAGTTCCGGCGGAACGAACAGTTTGATCTGACCACCCTCCTTCATCAGCTGCAAACCTTCCACCCAGCCGGGGATCACGCCGTTAAGCCGAAACTGCACCGGCTCCTTGCGCTTGCGGGAGCTGTCAAATTCCCTTCCGTCCAGCAGTGTGCCAACATAATGCACGGTTACGATATCTTCCGGGCCCGGCTGTTTGCCAGTGCCCTCTTTGACCACCTGATACTGCAAACCGCTGGCGGTGGTGACCACGCCTTCCTTCTTGGCGTTCTCCGCAAAGAACTTGGCGTTTTCTTCCTTGTTCTTCTTCGCCAGCTCGTCCAGTTTGGCGCGCAGTTTCTGCTCCATCTTCTGGGTCAGCTCCCGCATGGTCGCTTCGATGTCCTTGTCGGTCAGCAAGGGTTTAACACCTGTCAAACCGTCACGGATGCCGCGCAGCACCAGATCCGGATTGATGTCGATCTCCTCGCTCTGCACGCCCCGTCCCAGATTGAGCCCAACGCCATAGCTGAACCGATCTTCCAGCGTCTCCAACTTGACCGGTCCCGCCGCCTCTTCTTTCACCTGTGGCGCTTTTTCGGAAGCAACCGGCTGCGCCTGCGGCGACACCTGCCTCTGCACCGCCCAGAACAGCAGAATCAGCGCGGCGCCTGCCGCCAGCAACGCCAGCCATCTCTTTGTCTGCTCACCACTACAGCAGCCATCCTTGTTCTTTTCGCCCATTGTTTCACCTTTCTTCCCGTTATTATGAAACTGCAAAAAAAGACCGACTTCTCATGGTCGGTCAAATATAGAGCATGTTCGCTTCATTATAAAATCAAAATTCTTTTTGGGAAAGTTTCCCGGCCTCCTAGCCCAGCAAACTGTACAAAGCCAGCCCCCAGTTGATGGCATAGGCGATCAGCAGGCAGCAGACCGCGCCACTTCCCAGATCCTTGGCCCTTCCGGCCAACTCGTGTGGTTGCGGCATCACCATATCGACCACCGCCTCCAGCGCCGAATTGAGCATTTCCACCGACAGAATCAGCAGCCAGTTCAAAAGCAATATCATCTTCACCGTCAGGCTCAAAGGAAGCAGCCAGCTTACCGGCGTCAGAATCAATCCCAGAAGCAGTTCCTGCCGGAAGGCCGCCTCGTGGCGCAGCGCCGCGCGAAAACCCTGCCACGAATAGCGGGTAGCACGCAACATGTGCAAAAAGCCGGTTCCGCTCTCTTTCGGTATATTCATGAACCCATTACTCCCACTCAATGGTTGCCGCCGGTTTGCCGGAGGCATTCTACATCCCCCGGTTGATGCCCAACACTCCGTTGATGATGCAGGTGCTCACCCACGCCAGCAGCGTTTGCTCTCCTTCTTCGGAGAAAAAAATTAGCATATCTGTCCGATTTCAGGGAAGCACCTCATACTTTTCGGCGATTATTTCGAATTTGGCTTCAAAGGCATTCAGAATATCAAGCTGGGTTTTGTCAAGGAAAGTCAGGGCATTTTTGCGAAGATCCGAGGGTATCCCGTAATAGGCTTCAGCCATGCCGCCAGCGATCGCTGCGATGGTATCGCTGTCACCGCCAATTGAGATGGCGTTGCGGATGGCATCCTCAAATCCGGTCGATTCAAAGAAAGCCGCAAAAGCCTGCGGCACACTGCCCTGGCACGTCTCGTCAAAGGCATAGGTCGGACGGATGCTGTCCAGGGTGAAGTTGATTTTATAGTATGTGCTCTCGATAGAATCCCGAATCTCGGGCAGGCTCTTGCCGTTTCTGGCCCAAAAGATCGCCGCGGATACCGCCTCGGCGGCCTTCATGCCTTCCGGGTGGTTGTGGGTGACCCTGGTGACGGCCCGCGCCAAGGAAAGCGCCTCATCAAGCGTAGATGCCGCGAATCCGCAGGGGCTTACCCGCATGGCAGCCCCATTGCCGAAGCTGTTATATGGGCGCGGCTCCTCCGCGTAGAGCCATTTATGGAACCTCCCGCCATATCCGCCGTTGGGGTATTGCCGTCCAAGCATCTGCATATAGGAAACTGTCAGTTTCTCCAACCGGGCGCAGTCCCCTTCGCTCTCCAGAATCGCCTTCGCAACAGCAAGGGACATGATGCTGTCATCCGTAGGAAAGCAACCACACGTCAGCAGATCAAAGTCCTTGGTTTTTATATTGTCCCACTCGAAACGCGATCCGGCGATATCGCCTATAATGGCTCCAAGCATCCGAAACCACCCTCCTGTTTCCGGTCAGAAATAAAATCCTGATTCTTATTTCCCAGCGTTTCAATTCCTGTATACATCCGAAATTCTGATGGACATGCCTATGCGCCTCCCGCCGGACGGTCAAACCGGCCTTTCCCATTCCACTCATCCATCAGATCTTCCGCCAGGTAATCATCGCTCATGCAGTGCAGGTCCCCAACCCCCTCCCGCATCAGCCGGTATTCTGTTGAATGGTAGAAAAAGTTCATCGCGCATTCTGCCGTAATGCCGGCCTTCCGCGCAAACAGGGCGATCACCCGCGCATATTTCATGTGCAGCAGTGTTTGATTGGCGGTCATACGATATCACTTCCAATAAAATGCAAATATTGATTGATGACTGCCTGGGTTCGGAGACAAATCTGATAGTTGGGTTGTTGAAATTGCAGTCGGCCAAGGGCGGCAGACTTGTCAATCAAACCTGTAAAGAACAGCTCAACCGTATCGAAAACCTTGTCGTTCGCAACGCCGCCCATGACAAGATCGTATTCTTCCGTCTTCTGGCCTCGCCGGCAGGCAACAATAAAATCCAGCCATTCTTCATTGTATGCGTCAAATCTGAGTACCCGTCCGGTTTTCAAAGCCGCTTCTTCCAGCTCATACCTGGAGACAATCGCCGTACCTCCCCGGAGCTTAAAGCGTTCACTCCAGTTCACGGCCTGCTCCCACAGAGGCGTTACATAGAATCCTGGGCCGAAATCCACCCGTTTTCTGGAATGTGCAACGTCCGGCAAAGCAATTTCCCGATCGGAACCGTGATAAACGATCACGCCAAAACCCCCCTTTCCCGCATCACCTGCTTAATATCCTCGATGATGTAGTCCTTATCCTGGGAATGCAGCGGTTCATAGCACGGGAGAATATATCCATGGAGAATATCGCTGTCCTTGGCAAGAAGATCATAAACCTCTGTCGCATCCCTGCCCAAATCAACAGCAAGATTTTCGATGCAAAACACAGCGAATTCTATCAGTTTTTCGTCCATAG
>JAILGY010000151.1:0-8023 GCA_024696325.1 bacterium
TTGACCACCTGCGCCGATCCGGTTTTGCCGGCAATGGAGACAGATTTCAGCCGGCTTTTCCAGGCGGTTCCCCGGCGCTCGTTGACCACCGCCATCATACCATCCCGAACCGCCCGCAGATTGCGCTCTCCCAAGGTAAGAAAACGTATCACTTCAGGCTCTTTATTGTAAGCGCCCGTGTCATCGGTAAGGGATTTGATCTCCGCGACCACATGCGGACGGTAGACGGTACCACCGTTGGCAATGGCGGCGGTCATCACCGCCAGTTGCAGCGGTGTCACCGACACAAAGCCCTGTCCAATACTGGCATTGACCGTTTCGCCGTCAAACCAGCGCTGTTTGAATCGCCGCAGCTTCCACTCGCGGGTGGGAATCAGTCCTTTGCGTTCGCCCTTCAGCTCAATACCGGTCTTCTCACCCAGGCCAAGGGCAAAAGCCATCCGGGAAAGGCGATCAATCCCCATTTCATACCCCACCTGATAGAACCAGACGTCGCAGCTTTCCCGCAAGGCCTCGTGCAGATTGACCGAACCGTGTCCGCCACGTTTCCAGCATCTGAACCGGCGCGTACCAAACTGGGCCGAACCTGGGCAGAAAACACGCCGTTCCGGATAGGCCATCCGGGATTCCAGCGCCGCCAGCGCTGTCACCATTTTGAAAGTGGAACCGGGCGGATACTGTCCATGAATCGCCTTGTTGGAAAGCGGATTACGAACATCCCGGATCAACTCCTGCCACTCCTCGCTGCTGATCCCCCGGGCAAAATGCGCCGGACTGAAACCGGGACGGCTCACCATTGCCAGTACTTCGCCGTTATGCACATTCAGCACGACCGCGCTTCCGGCTTCCGTGCCAAAAGCCATCTCCGCCGCTTTTTGCAGTTTCCAGTCGATGGTCAGCCGGATGCTTCGCCCCGGTTTGGGTTCCTTCGTTTGCAGGCTCCGCAGCTTCTTGCCCCGCACGTTGACTTCAATAAACCGCTCTCCCGGTTCACCCCGCAACTCATTTTCCAAACTTTTTTCCAGGCCACTCTTGCCGATGAAATCCCCGGGATAATATTTTTCGTTTTCGCTTCCTCTTTTTGCCAGTTCCTCTTCGGTAATCTGCCCCAGATACCCCAGAAGATTGGCGGCCAAATCGCCATGGGGATAGAACCGCATGGGCCGGGATTCAATAAAGACACCGGGCAAATCGACGCCATTCTCCTCCAACTGCTCCACCCGCTCCACTTCCAGATCTTCGGCCAAAACCAGCGGCAGATGCCTGGGCTGCCGCTTCACCTTGCGCCAGTAGCGGTCCAAGGTTTCCCGGTCACAGCCCAAAATCGGCAACAGGCGTTCAAACAGCGATTCCGGATCGTCAATTTCCAGCGGCAAAGCCATCAGGCTGAACGAGGGACGGTTTCCCACCAGCAGCTCGCCATTGCGATCGAAAATGGATCCACGCGGCGACGGCAACGGCATGCAGCGAATGCGGTTGTTTTCCGACAGAGCGCGGTAGTGATCGCCACGCACCACCTGCAAATGCCACAGCCGCAGCAGCAGTACCGTAAAGACCGCCAGCACGACAAACACAAGCAGGGAAAACCTTTTTTTGTTCGTCACAACCACAACAGCTTCCCCATCATTTTATGATAAAGTTGCCCCCTCGATATCAGTCGTGGGATTCCCAGAACAGCTCCTCTTCCTCAAGCACCGGCCCCGGCAAAGATGCCGCCCATTCCCAGCGTCTGCGCAGCCAATTGAGGCCATTCAGCAACAGAACGGCCAACAGCAGGTTGAGCCCGGCCTGGGGAAAGAGCTCTGCCGTCGCCAGTATCCATAACGAAGCGTTGTCCCCAAGGACAAAGGAGAAAAAGGCCAGCAGAAAAATTTCGGCACAGGTGCCAAAGGCCACCATATAATAAAAGGGAAATGAAGTTTCGGTATTGACATAGGCAATCAGCGCATGAACGCCAAAAAAAATCAGCGGCAATGTCAAACCGTACAAGCCAAATGTCGTGCCGGAAAAGGTATCCATGACATAACCCATTCCAAGCACCAGCAATCCCCCGCTCAACCAGCGGCCAAAAAACGCCAGATAAACTGTCATAACAAGAAAGCCGTCCGGCTGCCAGGGTGAAGAAAGCACCCGGGGGAAAAACCATGTCTGCACTATCACCATCAGGATAACAAACAGAAGCAGGAGCACAAGATCCCGCATTATTCCTCTCCAGCATCATCCGGCTTCAGGATCAAGACCTCCTCAAGCCGGGAAAAATCCACGTTCGGCGTTACCACAACCGTCTGAAACATGTCGTAGTTCCGCCGCTCCACCCGGGCCACGGTACCTACCGGAATCCCCTTGGGAAACACTCCGCCCTGTCCGGATGTGATGACGAGATCCCCAACGGCAATGGTATTTTGCAACAGGGCAAAGTCCAGCGTCAGCACCCCGCCCGCTCCCCGGAGGACACCGCGGGCGCGGCTTTTCTGTACCAGGGCTGAAAGCGCCGAGGAAGCATCCGTTATCAGCAACACCCGCGCTGCGTGCGGCGCCACACGAATTACCCTTCCCACCACACCTTCGGCCACCACGACCGGCGCTCCCATGACGACACCATCGGAGCTGCCCTTGTCCAGCATCACCGAGCGAAACCAGCTGGTGCTGTCATCGGCAATAACCCGCGCCTGCAAAGCCGGAAGTTCCTGTTCCTCACGGAACTCCAGCAAACGCTGCAGGCGCTGATTGGTGAGCCTTATTTCCTCCATCTCCTGCAACTTGGCCCGCAACTGCCGGTTTTCCTCTTTCAGCCGCCGGTTTTCCTGGGAAACCCCCACCAACCGAAAATAATTTTCCCCCCATTTGCCCACCGTTGCGGCAATCCACGTAGCCCCCCGTTGAAACGGCGCCATGATCTCCAGCACAACCTTTTCAAACAGCGTGGTTGTTTCGCGCTTGCTCAGTTGGACCGAATAGACAAGCAAAGCACAGATCATCAGAAAAATGATGAAAATACCCCTGCGAAATTTTCTTATCCAATCCAGCATAGCCATACCAGGGCGCGGGCAGAAGGGCAAAGCATCTGTCACCGGCGCGGTTATTCAAAAACCAGTCACCGTTAAAACGTACTCGTGAAAACATCAGGGACGACCCGCACGCGGGCCGCCCCTGATAAGACTGTCAGGATACCTTGATAAAAACCACAAAAACCTGACCGCATCCGCAAACATCACGAACCGCGGCAAAGGGTCAGAACTTTATGGAGATGCGCTTCAGCAGATTCAGTTCCTCAAGCGCCTTGCCTGCTCCCAGAGCCACGCAATCCAGCGGATTTTCCGCCCGGTACACCGGCAAACCAGTTTCTTTCTGAATAAGCTTGTCTATATTTCGCAGCAGGGAACCGCCTCCGGCCAGATAGATACCGTTGTCGACCAGATCGGCGGCCAGCTCCGGAGGCGTCAGCTCCAGCGCTACCCGTACCGCGCCCAGAATGGCGTTGACGGTATCCTGCAACGCCTCACGGATTTCATCGGAATTGATGACCTGATTCTTGGGAATCCCGGTTACCAGATCGCGTCCCTTGACCTCCATGGTGAGCAGCTCCTCACCATCCATATGGAACGCGCTTCCGATTTCAATCTTTATCTGTTCCGCCGTCCGCTCACCAATAAGCAAACTGTACGTGCGTTTCATGTACTGCACGATGGCTTCGTCCTGCTTGTCGCCACCCACACGCACGCTCTGCGAGTAGACAATACCCGCCAGCGAAATCACCGCCACTTCCGTCGTCCCGCCGCCAATATCCACGATCATGTTGCCGGCAGCCTCGGTAATGGGCAGACCCGCGCCAATCGCCGCCGCCATCGGCTCTTCGATCAGATACACCTCACGCGCTCCCGCCGCTTCCGCTGCCTCCTTTACCGCACGCCGTTCCACCTGGGTCACGCCGGACGGCACGCAGATGATAATGCGCGGCCGCAACATCGTTTTGCGGTTGTGTGCCTTCTGGATAAAATACTTGAGCAGCTTTTCCGTAATGTCAAAATCCGCTATCACACCATCTTTCATGGGACGAATGGCAACAATGCTTCCCGGCGTGCGCCCGAGCATTTTCTTTGCCTCAATGCCCACGGCCAGCGCCTTCTTCTGATCATAGCCCTCTTTTGACACCGCCACTACCGAGGGTTCATTGACCGTGATGCCTTTCCCTCTCAAAAAAACCAATGTATTGGCCGTGCCAAGATCGATGGCCAAATCGCTGGAAAACATGCCCCAAAAAAAGTTGAAAAATCCAGACATACCGCGGTTATCTCCCTTTACAGTCCTATAATATGAAGTTACTTGCTTTTTCCGCAGGAATCGCCCTTGTCCTAAAAGACAACCGCGCTTACCATATGGATGAACATTTTGGAAGGGGAAAATGCTTTATCCGGCTCTTCCCCCCATTTTATGCAGCGTTCACATGCAAGCATGATTCTAGCAACGGCCTTGCGCTTTTGCAAGTATCCACACGAAAAGGCATTGTAACCGCCAAATGCTTCTTATATAAATGCAGACTTTTAAAGCACTGTTTACCGCTCCTGCAAATTCCGCCAGGAAGAGAATCAAGGGAACGGCAAATATGCTATCTTCAAGGAAGGAAAAACTGTCATCATGCTTGACGCCATTCGCAAAAAGAAAAAATCCGTCTTCATCCGGTCCATCTTCTGGATCATCATTGCCGCCTTTGTTGGAACCATATTTTTGGTCTGGGGCAAGGGAGAATTCGGCAACGAAGTGGACGATCGTCTGGCGGTGGAAGTAAACGGCTCCCGCATCAATCTGGACGTTTACGAGCAAACCCGGCAGGATTTGGCCTCTTTCTACCGACAGATCTACGGTGGACAGTTCAGTCCGGAGCTGGAAAAACGCCTCCATCTCCCTCAACAGGCCCTGCAGAAGCTGATCGATCAGACGCTTTTGCTTCAGGAAGGAAAACGGCTGGGAATCACCGTGTCCAAAAAGGAGCTGATCGACTCCATCGCCGCCATTGAGGCGTTTCAAGTGGACGGCGTTTTTAACCGTCAGCAGTATATTGGTCTGCTGGCCCACCAGCGTCTTACTCCCGCCCAATTCGAGCAGTCGCAGCGCAACCATCTGCTGATGGAGAAGACGCAGAACAAAATGGCGGAAAACGCCAAGGTTTCCGACGATGACGTTTTGAACGCCTTCAAAAAACGCGAGGAAAAAATCAACCTGGACTTTGTCCGGATGAAACCTTCGGCCTTCGAGGAAAAGGTCACGATAGACAATTCCAAGCTCGAAGAGTTTTTGGCCGAACACAAGGAAATGTTCAGGGTCCCCGAAAAGTTTGTCCTTGATTATGTGACTTTCGATCCCGCGAATTTCCGGGAACAGGCGGGCAATCATACGCCCGAGGAGCAGGAGCGTTACTACAACCGCCACCGCGAACAGTTCGAAATAGACGAAAGCGTCAAGGTGGCGCAGATCGTACTGGGATTTCCGGAAAATGCCGATGATGCGGCCAAGGAGCAAGTTCGCGCACTGGCGGAAAAAACGCTGGACGAGCTGCGCACTGGCGCCGATTTTGCCAAAGTGGCGGCTGAACGCTCCGCCGACAAGGAAAGCGCGGCCAAAGAAGGTGTAATGGGCACTTTTGGGCGCGACGGCGCGCTGGCGCCCGAGCTGGAAGATGCCGTCTTCGCCTTGCGCAAAGGCCAGATAAGCGAGCCGATTGCCATGGACGACGGCTATCACCTGATCAAGCTTCTGGAGTATACCGAAGCCGGTTTCAAACCCCTTGAAACCGTCCTGGACGAAGTCAATGCCGGCCTGAGCGAGGAAAAGGCCCGGGCGCTGGCGCTTGACAAGGCCATGGACTTCTACAACATCAACCGCCGTGAGCATGATCTGGCCGCCGCCGCAAAAGCGGCCGGAATGCCTCTCGGAACCACACCACCCTTTGAAACTGGAGAAGCGGCGGGCGATCTGGGCATTCTGCCGGAAAATGCCGCCATGGTTACCGATCAGGCGCCGGGCAATCTTACCCGTCCCATGTCGGTGGGTGGTAAAATCGTCGTGATGGCCCTGCGGGAACGCCAGCCAAGCTTCATCCCCCAGCTTGCCGAAGTTCACGAGAAAGTGGAACAGATGATGCGCGAGGAAAGCGCCGCCCAGCTTGCCAAAGATGCCGCGGCCGCAATCCTGAAGGCGCTGGCCGACGGCCGCAAACTTGAAGAAGCGGCGCAGGAGCAACACGCGGTTGTCGAGGAGACCGGGTTGTTTACCCGCAGAAACGATCCCTTTGTGCCGCTTGTTGGCAACGTGGGCGACGACTTCGCCTCGCTCTTCCAGCTTGGAGAAGCTCAGGCGGCCATTGACCATCCGCTGGCGGTGGGGGACGATTTTGTGGTCATCACCTTAAAAGAACGCGAAGAAGCCAACGTAGACCTGCTTGTCGATTCGGAACGCAACATGCTGCGTGATTCGCTGCTGATTCACAAACAACAGGAAAGCATAAACAACCGCCTTGCCGAGCTGCGCAAGGAAGCCAAAATAAGCTTGGGCCCGGTATTACGGCAAATAATGGAGGAAAGATGAGCGCCATAATCCTGCAAACCGATTTTTCCGCTCTTACACGGTGCGGGCGCGGCAAAGTCCGTGATATCTACGACCTGGGAAAACATCTGCTGATTGTTACGACCGATCGCATTTCCGCCTTCGATGTCATCATGAACGAGGGAATCCCCCGCAAGGGAGAAGTGCTCACGAAAATGTCGGCCTTCTGGTTTGAAAAGATGCGGCACATTGTCCCCAATCATATGGTCGCGGTGGATACAGACGATTTTCCGGCAATGCTTGAACCCTATCGGGAACAACTCGAAGGACGCAGCATGCTGGTCAAAAAGATGCGGGCTCTCCCGGTGGAATGCATCGTCCGGGGCTATCTGGCCGGTTCCGGCTGGAAAGCCTACCGGAACGGCGGTACGGTCTGCGGCATCAAGCTTCCTCAGGGCCTTGTCGAAAGCGAACAGCTGCCGGAACCTCTTTTTACGCCCTCCACCAAGGCGGAGCTGGGCAGCCACGATGAAAACATTTCCTTCGAGCAGCTCTGTGAACGCTGCGGACAGGAACTGGCTTCCCGCCTGCACGATACCAGCCTGGCGCTTTACCGTGAAGCCGCGGCGTTTGCCTTGAAACGCGGCATCATCATCGCCGACACCAAGTTCGAGTTTGGCCTTGATGACGATGGACAGCTCATCTGGATCGACGAGGCGCTGACGCCGGATTCCTCACGCTTCTGGCCCTGCGAAGGCTACCGGCCGGGGCAGGCGCAGCCCAGCTTCGACAAGCAGTTCCTGCGCGACTATCTGGAGACGCTTGACTGGAACAAACAGGCTCCCCCGCCGCCCCTGCCTCGGGAAATCGTCCAAAAGACAGCGGAAAAATATCTTGAAGCGCTTCAGAAACTGACGACCTGAGAGAAAGGAAACAAACACCACCTTCAAGCCGTCCCGAAAGGGGCGGCTTTTTTCATGCCGGACCAACAGCCTCAGGCAAAAAGCGCCGCCACGCATTTCAAACCTCACGGTTTCCAAGCTCGGAACTGAAATGGCAGGCGGCAAAATGCCCCGGACGCTTTTCTTCCCAGGAAGGCATAACTTCCCGGCAGAGCGCGCGGGCATAACGGCAACGGGGATGAAAGGGACAGCCGGGCGGCAAGGACAACGGTGAAGGCAGTTCGCCCGAAAGCAGCTGGCGGGGTCTGCGGCGCTCCGAATCCGGAACCGGCACCGCCGCCAGCAAGGCTTCGGTATATGGGTGCAGCGGTTGATCGTAGAGCATCTCCGCGCTGGAAAGTTCCACCAGCCGTCCCAGATACATGACCGCGACCCGGTCACTTATGTGTTCCACTACCGACAGATCGTGCGAAATGAACAGATAGGTCAGGCCGAAACGCCGCTGGATATCCTGAAACAGGGCGACGATCTGCGCCTGAATGGAAACGTCCAGCGCGGAAAGCGGCTCGTCGGCGACAATC
>JAILGY010000161.1:0-9670 GCA_024696325.1 bacterium
TGTTTCCTCGCTCTGCGTACGCGGCGGACGATACTCCCGGTGGGAAACCGTCTCCGGATGCGGCAGGCTCTTCCGGTCCGCCTTCCCGCTTGCGGTCAAAGGCAGGGCGGGAAGATTCATAAAGGCAGCCGGAATCATGTAGTCGGGAAGCTTCTCCGCCAGGAAACTGCGGAGCTGTGCAAAGTCGCAGTCGCCCACGACGTAGGCGCAGAGCCGCTGATGCCCCTTTTCTCCAAAGGGGTTGACCAGCACGTCGCGCACTCCCGGAAAGTCCCGGATCGCCGCTTCAATCTCGCCCAGCTCGATGCGGAAACCACGGATCTTCACCTGCTGGTCGATGCGGCCCAGATACTCGATCTCGCCATTTTCCAGACGGCGCGCCCAGTCGCCGGTCCTGTAGAGCCGGCCTTCTCCGAAGGGATTGGGGAGAAAGCGCTCCGCCGTCAACTCGGGACGGTTGAGATATCCGCGGGTCACCTGAACTCCTCCAATGTACAGCTCCCCGGGAACTCCAAAGGGCTGCGGCTGAAGATTGCTGTCAAGAATGTAGGCGCTGCAGTTGGCACAGGGGAGACCAATTGGAATTCGTCCGGATTTCGGGTCAAGACGGGCAATCAAACTCTCCACCGTCGTCTCTGTTGGGCCGTACATGTTGAAAATCGAAAGCTGCGGCGCCTTTTCGGACAAAAGCTGCATCAGCGCCTGATGAATCGCTTCGCCGCCCAAAAGCAGATGCGTCAGGGGGAGTGCCTCTGCAGGAAAATGCTCAAAAAGGGGCAGGGCAAGTGAAGGTGTCAGATCCACGCGGCGAACGCCGTACTTTCGAACCAGAGCCCAAAAACGTGCCGGATCGGTCAATTCCGCCTCATCAAGCAGTCGAACAGGCTGACCACAGTACAGCCCCAGCATCAGCTGCTCGATAAAGGGATCAAAGGAAAAACTGGCGGTAACCAGCGCACAGGCCGAACAACTCTCCCCGAGAAGAGCGGGAAGCGTCACCACCTTGTTGACAATACTGCGGTGCTCCACCAGCACGCCTTTGGGCTGCCCGGTGGAACCGGATGTGTAGATGACGTAGGCCAGATCGTCTTCCCCAACCGCAAAATGGGGATTGGACGCTTCATCCTCCGCAAAACTGGCTTCATCCAGCACAAGTTCCTTAAAATCTTCAAAGCGCCCGCAGCTGGTCTTGCAAACAATGACGCCCGCCGCCCCGGCATCACGCAGCATCAGATGCAGTCTTTCCGCCGGAAGCGAAGGATCCAATGGCAGATAGGCACAACCCGCCTTGAGCACGCCCAAAAGCGCCGCAACCAAACCAAATCCGCGCTCCATGCAGATGCCGACGATACGCTTTTCCCCATGCGAAAGATGTTTGGCAACCTGATGCGCAATGTGGTTGGCACATCTATTCAACTGCGCGTAACTTAAGTGTGCCTCATCGGAGAGAAGGGCAGGCGCCTGCGAATGACGCTCAACCTGCGTCTCAAAAAGGCCATGAAGCGTAGTTCCCCGCGGAATGGGGCTCTTCGTCCGGTTAAAACCTCTTGTCACCGCCTCGTACTCAGTGGCATCCAAAAGCGACAATTCGCACAGCGGCGCATCTGGGGCAGACACGGCAGCCTGAACAAGTTGCGCAAAGTGATGCGTCATCCGTACAGCGCTTGCACGTTCAAAAAGATCGGTACTGAACTCCAGATGGCCTTCCAGCGTGCCTTTTCCGCTCTCTTCCAAGCTCAAGGTCAAATCGAATTTGGCACTGTCAAATTCGGGAAAGAGGGGAACAACATCCAAGTTGCACAGCTCGGGGCAGTCAAAGGCTCTATCCCCCAGCACAAACATGGTTTGGAAGATCGGTGTATGACTGGCGCTGCGCTGGGGAGCCAGATCCTCCACCAGCTTTTCGAAGGGGATTTCCTGATGAGCCTGCATTTTCAGAACCCGCTGACGGGTCTGTGCCAAAAGAACATTAAACGTCGCGCTGTCTTCGGTAAAACGATGACGCAGAGGCAGGGTGTTGACAAACAACCCTACCGTGCGTTCAATTTCCGGCCGCAAACGCCCGGAAACCGTGGAGCCCACCACGATGTCCTCGGCATGGCTGTACTTGTGCAGGAAGAGTGCCCAGAGCGTTTCCAGCACCATGAAAAGGGTCGCCCCCTGTGCCTGAGCCATTCGTTCCAGAGCGGCAGTTGTCTCTTTTTCCAAAACCAGCGGGACACGATCTCCGTGGTTGCTCAATATCTCAGGACGAACCCGGTCGGTGGGAAGTTCCAAAAGCTTAGGAATATCCGCAAGTTCGCGCCGCCACCAGAGGCTTTCACCGTTTATTCGCTCTTCGTCGAGCCAGTTGCGCTGCCAGAGGGTAAAATCGATATAGCTGATGGAAGAAACCGGCGAAAGGTTGGGCGCGTGTCCCGCGCAACCCGCGTCGTAGAGTTCGGAAAGTTCCTCGAAAAGTATGCCGCAGCTCCAGCCATCGCAGACCAGATGATGCAGCGTAAACAGCAGTACATGATCGTGCGATCCAAGGCACAAAAGACGCCAGCGCAGCAACGGTCCTTCACAGAGATCAAAACGTGTTCCCGCCTCTTGCCGCATCAGGTTCGCCAATTCGGCTTCCGTACAGAGTTCAGGCACAAGGGGCTCGGGTGTAAAATCCCGCACCACCTGAAAGGCGTGACCGTTTTCATCGGTTTCAACCACGGTGCGCAACGCGGCATGCCGTGCAAAAAGCTGATGCAGCGAGGTTTCCAGAGCGGCAACATTCAGTTCACCACGCAGGCGCAGAGCCAACGGAATATTGTTGACGCTGCCGCCGTCTTCAAAGCGATCAAGAAACCAGAGCCTCAACTGGGCATGTGAAAGCGGAGCTTTGGTCAGCTGACTCTCATGTATGGAAGGCAAGGGCGAGGCCTGGGCCAGCATCTGTGCCAGGTGGGCCGGAGTGCCCTCGGTAAAGAGTGCGGCAAAGGGTAGTTCCACACCAAATGCGCGGTGGATGGCAGCCTGCAGACGGATGGCCAACAGGCTATGTCCGCCCAGACGAACAAAATCGTCATCGCGGCCCACTTGTTTAAGCCCCAGGATTTCGGCAAAGAGCATACACAGGAGTTCTTCTTCGGGCGTGCGCGGCGGCGCGAAATTCTGACGTTTTTCTTCTCCGTGCTTCGGCTCCGGCAGGGCGCGGTAGTCGATTTTGCCGCTGGCGGTATGCGGCAACGCATCAAGCCTTACAATAACATTTGGCAGCATGTATTCCGGCAGGGTCTGCGCCAGCTGTTTTCGCAGGTTTTCCGGATCCATTGTGCCGCTTACCCAGGCCCCCAGTCGATCTCCATCCGCTCCATACAGGCGCACGGCGGCCGCCGTTACACCCATGCAATGCAACAAGGCCGCTTCAATTTCTTCGGTTTCGATGCGCAAGCCCCGCAGTTTGACCTGCCGGTCGATTCGCCCCAGAAATTCCAGCTCGCCATTTTCCGTCCAGCGTGCCAGATCACCACTGCGATAGAGACGCTCGTTCTGCCACTCGATAAAGTGTCGTGCGGTCAGTTCCGGGCGATGAAGATAGCCGCGCGCCACCTGCACCCCCGCAATACACAGTTCTCCTGGAAGGAAGGGCAATTGCAAGCCCTTATGGCGATCCAGCAAATAGATACGAGTATTCGCTACCGGTTTGCCAATTGGAATGGGCAGAAGGGCTGGCGTGGGGACAGTATGCCAGGAAGCATCCACCGTGGTTTCGGTGGGACCATAGAGGTTGTGTATCTGACCGGAAAAACCGGGCTGCTCCCGGATTTTGGCCACCAAATCTCCTGTCAGGGTTTCTCCTCCGCAGAAGAGATGCCGTACCGAAGCCAGTTCGTCCTTTTCGGCGACCCGCAGCACCTCGCGGAGCAACGAAGGCACAAACTGCACGATATTGACCCGATGACGGGCAATGGTTTTGGCGATGACGGATGGTTGCTTTTCGCCTTGAGGCTCCAGCAGCACCAATTGCGCCCCAGAACGCATCCACCAAAAAAGTTCCCAAATGGAAGCATCAAAACCGATGGAAGTCTTTTGCAACACAACATCATCGGGATTGCCCTTAAAAACGTACTGGAACCATTCAATCTGATTGGCCAACGCGCCATGTTCAATAACAACGCCCTTGGGCTGCCCTGTGGATCCGGAAGTATAGATGATATAGGCCGGATCGGAAGGAAGTGTTTCATGGAAGGAAGAGGACAACTCGGCTGCTTCATGGGAAAGAGTGCTCAAGTCAAGCAGGGGCAGAACGTTTTCCTTTTCTCCAAAGATCCGATTACACTGCTCCCTTGAAGCGATGAGCCCCGCAACCTGCGCATCTTTCAGCATAAAGGCAAGACGGGCAGGCGGTAGCTCCGGATCAAGCGGCAAATAAACGCCACCTGCCTTGAGTACCCCCAAAAGTGCTGCCACCAGATCCTTTTCACGCGGCAGACAAATACCCACCGCCCGTCCTTGCACACCATCCTTCCAGGCGCACAGGCTCCGGGCAATCTGGTCGGCACGGTGTTTCAATGCACCGTAGGAGATCCCTCCCTGGCTATCTGTCAGTGCAATACGCTCCGGATCCTGTGCCGCATGTTCCTCAAACCAGCTGTGCAACGGCCGAAACGGTGGAAAAGGTACATCGGTTGCGATGCCGCATTGCAAAAAGGCGTGATCGATATCATCGGCTGCAAGCAAAGTGTACAACGGCCGATCTGCGTTATCCGGCACCGCTTTCAGTATGTGCAGCAAATGCCGCGTCATCTGCCGGGTAAAACTCTCAGTGTAGCGGCTGCCATCGTAGGTCAGACGGCAGTGTACCGCATCGGGACGTTCGTCATACTCCAGCAACAGTTCCGCAGCCAAGCCCACCGGTGGCGGCGTCAGAGCCCGCACCAAGCAGCCAGAAAGAGGGAAGGGATAGGTGGTGCGCAACGCCGTTTCGGCAATGCCTACATTAAGCACCGTCCCGCCAGCTTTCCCGTGACAGCGCAGATATTCGACAATATCCGCCAGCATCGGCCTCTGATGAGGACGGCAAATGCGGCGATCGGTGGTCATCTGGGCCAAGAGTGCGGTAAAAGTCACCTCATCGCCGCAGCGCGCCAAAATGGGCAAATTGTTGATGAATGGCCCCAGCAAATGAGAAAAACGCGGCGGACGCAGGTTGACCGGATAATTTATGGGAATGATTTCCTGATCGCTGTAACGGTTCAGCAGCGTCGCCCAAGCGGCAGTGAGCAACCAAAAGGGGGTGCTTTTGTGCTTCCGGGCGAAGTGGTTCAACTTTTCGCGCAAGACTCCTTCAATTTCAAAATAGAGCGTTTTGAAACCTTCCGGACCGTGGGTATGGGGAAGGGCAACGGTAAGGGGAGCATCCCCCAGGTAGTTGTGCCAAAACTTGAAATCATTATTGAAATCAAGCTGTTGAGCTTGTTCCATCTCAATGTAGTCGGCGTAGGAATCCGCTTGAACAACAGGAGGTTGATCTCCCGATATCAGCGCGTTGTAGGCAGCTGCCCACTGCGGAAGTAACGGCTCCAGCGTAACGCCGTCAGTAAGAATATGATGCACCACAAACAGCAGCAGAAAATCATTCGGGCCGCGCTGCACCAAAGCGGTTCGGTGTGGTGGTTCGGAGGCCAAATGAAAGGGACGCAACACAAATTCCCGGGAAAAAGCCTCAATGGCGGCCTCATCGTCCAAATGGACCACCTCGAACGGCGGCTCAGCGTTTTTCTCAAGAACAAGACTCAAAACGCCTTCGACTTCCGGAAATCGGGCCCGCATGGAATCATGCGTGGCCATAATGGCGCTCAAGGCTTGCCGCAAGACGGCAACATCCAGTGGACCTCGAATTTCATACAGAATGGGAAAATTATTGAAAGGCTTACCGGCGAGAAGTTTGTCTTCGAGGATAAACTTGGCCTGAAAACGCGAAATGTTCATGGCAGCTTTGGCTCCACTACAGGTGACATGGTCTGAGCATCACAACATGCTCAAAAAAATGTTTCCTATTTTAAGATGTGGGAACCCATGGAATCAAGTTAATGCGCAAAACGCCATGTGCCGCGGGAAGTGGGAAAAACTTTTTAGTTTACATAATATCAATTATCCGGCATGAGAAATCGCCTGAAGGGCGGCAAAACGTGCCTTCTTTAACTATAGCTCAGCAACAATCCCTGGCTCACTTTCAACCAGCCGTCCAATGTGACAAACAACAACAATTTGAACGGCAGAGAAATCGTCATCGGCGAAACCATCATCATTCCCATGGCTAATAAAATATTGGAAATGATAAGATCTATGGCGACAAACGGCAAATACAGGAGAAATCCTATCTGGAAAGCTTTGGTCAGTTCCGAAATGGTAAAAGCCGGCACCAGAATGAACATATTGTCTTCCGAGATAAAATCATGCCGCTCTTTGGGCCAGATCCGACGGGCGGTACTCATGAGGGTTTTCATGATATTGTCGCTGGAGTTGTCGGCCAGAAACTTGCGCAGCGGCGGTGAAGCCTTTTTAAAAATTTCAATCACTTCTCTTGGCGCCATATTCGCATGAACAGAAATTCGCTTCAGGATGTCCATCGTATCCATCATCATGGGCGCCATAATGAAGAGAGACAAAATAATGGCGAGACCATTCATAACCATGGTCGGCGGTACCTGTTGCACTCCCAGCGCGTTACGTACCAGTGAAGTTACGACCACAATTTTCACGTAGGAAGTAACCATCATAAGGAAAAATGGCGCCAAACCCAGCAGCGCCATTCCTAATACCAGATAAAGCGGATTAACTCCGGCCATATGCAAACCTTAAATATTCCAATAGGTTAAAAACCATCTCTCTTGTCGTTATTGCCGCCAAGTGGTAATCTGCACTCCCAGCACCCCGTTCATGTCAACCAGCCGGCCTGTTCCCAGTGCTTTGCCGTTGACGCGCAAAGTAACCGGAGCGGTACCGTCACACCCCAAAGCAAAGGTGTAGCCGGGCACGAGTTCCCCAATTTCCCGCACCGTCATCAGACGGCGTTCCAGTTCGAAAGTCAAGGTTGCCTCCAACTGGTTTACATCCGGTGGAACACCTGGTACGACCGGTGCATTTTCCACCGTCTCTGCAGTATCTTGCGACAAGACTTCCTGTGCAGTCTCAGTCATGAATTCCTCCTGTGAAGAAGCGACAAACCCCGCAACCCTGACCGTAGTCCCCAAAAGTTCACACCGCAACTGAAAAGCATTGTTTATGGGCGCCAGATTCAGGGTCAGCCAACCATGAACTGCCGGATAATCATCGGGCAAAAGAATATCACCAACGGCAAGCTTGGCAAGCTCCCCAAAGGCAATTCTCATACGCCCCGCTTCCACCCCTATTTCCATGGGAATCTCATCCGGATCCGCCACAGCTATGGGTAAAGCCCGCAATTTTTCCAAAAGCGTCAAGGCTGGAGCCGCGCCAGGAACACCAATACGCAGAGGCACATTTATGCTGTCACTCCTCCATTCCAAAGCAATATGGCAGACCGGTGCAGCTTCCGAGGGTTTGGTCAAAATAATCCTTCCGCCCAAAAGTGCTTCCAGATCGGTCAAAAGCGGTGTCAGCAACAACTCCAGCAGGGCCTGTTGTAACTCTTCTGGAAGAACCGTTTCTGTAGAAACTGTAGACAACGCAGGATGCAGGAATAAAACCAATGGATTGCCGATCTCCAAATTCCAGATGGCCCTGTTCCATTCCAGGCCCAACGTAAAAGCTGGCGTAAACTCTGCACCCCTGGCCACTGGAGCCAACAGTCCAGTATAAGCACCTATTGGCATCTGCCAGGGATGTTTCCTCGTAAACAGCACATTGCCGATCTGCGCCAACAGCGGAGACAGTGGCTCCGGAGCAAAATCCGGCCATTCAGTCACTTCTGTCATGGGGGCTCCGTCGTTTTAAAAATATTTCAGTTTTGCAGACTGTCATCCTGCTGGACATAACCACGCGAACGACGATTCATATCACCGTTTTCCGCATCATTTTGGAAGGAAATTTCTACCCGCACACTATTGTTTTCCTGATGCTCCAAATTATTCAACAGATCGTTGCGCATAGCAACCATGCTCTGAAAGGAAGACTCGTTACCCGTATACATGTGGATGTTCAGTTGGCCATCTACACCCCGGTTCAGACGAATTTCCGTATCCGGCAAAATATCGCGGCCTATCTGAATGCGTACTTCGCTGGTGCCGTCTTCGGGACGGGAAACCAGTATCCTTTCCACGCATTTCTGCACCGTTTCGTTATCTATATGCAGATTGGCATTTGCAGGTTCCACTTCCGAGGAAGCCTCAGCCCTGCTCATTGTCTGGACTCCCGACAAACCATCCAGGGGTCCGTTCATGGGCGGCAAGGATGATACCTCTTTTGTGGTTTTGCGTTTCTCCCCAACACCCAAGGCCTGCATTAAACGTTCGTCATCAAGTTTCAGCCCCTTTTGATTCGTACGCGAAACGTTTGAGAAAGGTATGTTCTGTACAACATTCTGCATAATCCCAGCATTTTCGGAACGCTGGGGCGCAACTTGGGTAATGCCGCTCCCGCGACTGGAAACAGACGACGGAGAAGCTTCCTGTGCCCGTGTTTGTACGAACGTCGATTCCGTTCTTTTTCCCGAAGCATTTCGTAGTTGGGGATCTGAAGCCGATACACCATTTTCTGCACGACCCTGAAGAGGAAGATCGTTCTGTACCGCTGCTTTTCCCTGTTGGCTCACCGTGTTTACAACCGGTTTTTCTGCGAATGCCTGCACTTGACCGTTTGGCGACGGCGCTGCCTGCATCACCGGTTTTTCCTGATGCGCCACCGTGCTTACAATCGGTTTTTCCGCAGATGCCTGCACTTGACCGTTTGGCGACGACGCTGCCTGCATCACCGTTTTTTCCTGATATGACACCGTGCTTACAACCGGTTTTTCCACAGATGCCTGTACTTGACCGTTTGGCGACGGCGCTGTTTGCGTCACGGGTTTTTCCTGATGTGCCATCGTGTTTACAACCGGTTCTTCCGCAGAGGCCTGCACTTGAGCGTTTAGCGACGGCCCTGCCTGCATCACTGTTTTTTTCTGATGTGCCATCGTGTTTACAACCGGTTTTTCTGTAGGGACTTGTGCTCGACTGATGATGGTTCGCGGTATCGTTTCTATCATCGTTTTTTCCTGTTGCTGTGTCGTCGCAGCGCTGATAACCGGCTTTTCCGCGGATGCCTGCGTTTGACCGTTGGGCGATGACGCTGCCTGCGTCACCGGTTTTTCCTGATGTGCTACCGTGCTTACAACCGGTTTTTCCGCAGATGCCTGCGCTTGACCGTTGGGCGACGGTGCTGCCTGCATCACCGGCTTTTCCTGATGCGCCACCGTGCTTACAACCGGTTTTTCCGCAGATGCCTGCATTTGAGCGTTTGGTGATGGCGTTGCCTGCATCACCGTTTTTTCCTGATGCGTCACCGTGCTTACAACCGGTTTTTCCGCGGATGACTGCACTTGGCCGTTGGGCGACGACGGCGTTGCCTGCATCGCCGGCTTTTCCTGATGCGCCACCGTGCTTACAACCGGTTTTTCTACAGATGCCTGAGCTTGACCGTTGAGCGACGGCCCTGCTTGCGTCGCCGGTTTTTC
>JAILGY010000164.1:0-3005 GCA_024696325.1 bacterium
GTCGCTTTGTTATATAGAGGCGTTGTTTTGTGTACGCGGCCACATGGGCGGACGCCTGAGGACTTTTTCTGGTGAACCATTGGCGCACTGTTGATTTCATCGTTTATGCGAAAGGGAGCGAAAATGAAGGATGTCAAAGTAAAAAACAACGTATCCATGCTGGCCAAAATTGATTGGGAATTGCGGCATTTCCATGGCGAGGAACTCTCCACCCACAAAGGTTCCAGCTACAACGCCTTTCTGATCCAGGAAGAGAAGACGGTGCTGATCGATACGGTCTGGAAACCGTTTGCGAAGGAGTTCGTCGATGCCTTGTCCAGCAAGGTCGATCTCTCCAAAATTGATTTTATCGTCGCCAACCATTCCGAAGTGGATCACAGCGGCTCGTTCCCCGAACTGATGCGCCACATTCCCGATACGCCCATTTACTGCACCGCCAGCTGCGAACGTTTCATGCGCGCGCAGTACCATCAGAACTGGAACTTCAAAACTGTGCGCAGTGGCGACAAACTGCCCGTGGGCAATGGCAAGGAACTGGTCTTCATTGAGGCTTCCATGCTGCATTGGCCGGACACCATGTTCACCTATCTCACCGGTGACAACATCCTGTTCTCGAGCGACGCCTTCGGCCAGCATTTTGCCTCCGAGATGGTTTGGGCCGACAAGGTGGACTATAACATCATGATAACCGAGGCGATCAAGTACTACGCCAATATCGTCGGACCTTTTGGCCCCTTCGTAATCAAGAAGATCCAGGAGCTGCAGGCGCTGAACGTGCCGGTTGACATTATCTGCCCGGACCACGGTGTGCTGTGGCGCGAAAATCCCCTGCAGATCGTGGAGACCTATGCGAAGTGGGCCAACCAGTACAAGGAAAACCGGATTGCGATCCTCTACAGCACCATGTGGAACGGTACCCATATCATGGCGGAAAACATCGCCAAGGGCATTCAGGAAGCCGATCCGACGGTCGATGTACAGATCATCAATCTGGCACACAATGACAAGAATGATGTAATTACCGAAGTTTTCCGTTCCAAGGGCATTCTTTTGGGCTCCGCAACCGCCAACAACAACATGCTGGGCGAAGCGGCCGCCATGCTGTGCGAAATCAAGGCCCTGAAGTTCCGCGGAAAGAAAGCAGCTGCTTTCGGTTCCTACGGCTGGAGCGGCGAGGCGCCGAAGCTTTTGTCGGAAGGCTTGAAGGATGCGGGCTTTGAAGTCGTGGCCGATCCGCTGCGGGCTTCGTGGCAGCCGGATGAGGCGGCCTGCGCCCAGTGCCGCGAGTTCGGCGCCAACTTCGCCAAGGCTTTTGCTTGAGAGTATAAGGATAAAGTATAAACTTTTTCCCCCTTCTTTCCGCCAGGAAGAGAGGGGGCTTGCTTCAAAAGAAAACGGCGCTTCCCGGGAAAGGGAAGCGCCGTTGCCGTTTGGGGAAAGACCGCTTAAGCCTTCATCCGGCGGCGGTGCTTTCCATCATTTCCAGTGGAACAGAACCGGTGTCTCCTGAGGGGTATCCTCCTCTTCCTCGTCTTCCATGTCTTCCGTCTCCAGCGGCAGACTGTTGCCGAAACCCACTTCCTCGCTGGCCAGCAGGGTGAGCACGGTTTCACGCAGATTGCTCAGGAGCTGTCCCAGATCCTCGTCTATCAGTGTGACCTCTCCGTTGATGGATGCGGCCCAGGCGTTTTCGTGAAACTTGCGCACCGAGGGTGGCTCGGCCTCTTTAAAGGGCACATAGACGACTTCCGGCAGAATCTCTTCAACGCCGCTGAAACGTTCGATTTCAATGGTGAGTTTCATGTAATATTTTCCATCCTTTTTAAAAACGGTTGTACGCCGCATAGGGCGGGGGCGAATATAACGATCCACGAGGAAAACTTAAAGGGCTTAAGCGATGAAAAAACACGAAAAACTTTGAGAAAGAAAGGCGAAAGATAATGGGCATGGTTCTGGGAGTAACCGGAAGCGCGGCGGCAGGCAAATCAACCGTTGTGCGGATGCTGGCGGAGAAGGGCGCGGTGGTGGTGGATGCGGATCAGCTGGCGCGGGAGGCGGTTGCGCCGGGAACATCCGGCCTTGCGCAGCTGGTTGCGCGTTTTGGCACGGACATTCTGCTTGAAAATGGTGCGCTGGACCGCTCAAAACTGCGGGAGATCATTTTCCACGATGATGTCGCGCGCGCCGAAGTCAACGCGATAACCCACGCGGCGATCCGCAAGCTTGCAGAGCAACGGCTCGCGCATTTGCGGCAAAGGGCCTCATTGGTGGTGTATGAATCGCCGTTGCTTTTCGAGGCCGGGGCCGAAGGGCGGGTGGACAGGGTGCTGGCGGTTGTCGCGCCGGAGAAGGAGCGTCTGAAACGGCTGCTGGCCCGTCCCGGCATGACACCCGAACTGGCCGCCGCCATGACGGCGGCCCAGCTTCCGCAGGAGGAAAAGGCCGCCCGGGCCGACTATGTGCTGGACACCAGTGGTACGCTTGAGGAGGTTGCGGCGAAGGTGGGCAGGCTTTGGGAAGTACTGGGCGCGGATGGAATCGTTGACACAGAAAAGGCCGGTTCTCCTGGGTGAACCGGCCTTTGGGATATAAGCGGCGCTTACGTGCCGTTTTTTTCAGAATTTGCTGCGGCGATGAACGCAGTCACGGAATTTCGAGGAACTGCCATAGCGATGCTGGCAGTAGTTGACGACGTCTCTGTTCTTCCGGACGCAGTCATGGAAACGGGGAGAGCGGCCATAACGCTCGTAACACCGGTCGGAGACGAAGTCACGCCCCGGTCCCGGCCTACGATGATGACGGGACGTCATGCCATGCCGATCAAGACAGCGCTCATAGGCTGCGCGGCCATCTTTCCTGGCATAATCACATGGTGCGGCCAGCGCCATGTTGGAAATCAGAAGACAAAGAAGTGCCGAAAGGGTCAACCAAAATGTTTTCATGAGATCCTCCTTTTGATTGTTTCCCAAAAATTCGGGTGAAATTTAAGGGAAACGCCGGTCCCA
>JAILGY010000178.1:0-5001 GCA_024696325.1 bacterium
TGGTTGATGACGGTGCGGCTGACATAGGTGACGGTTTCCCCGATGTCCGGGATGCGGCCATAGCGCAGGTAGACGCCGAAGTCGAACTTGGTCCGGCCCGGCCCGGCGTTGTAGCCGGCGGTGGCCGCCAGGATGTTGCCGTTGCGATCCCTGAGCAGGTTCGCCATCATCTTGAACATGGCGGGGACGCAGTAGGAGGGCAGCGCGCGCTGATCAAAGCGCTCCAGGAAAGCAACATCCGAGGGATTGAAGATGGAGCGGTTTTGAAAGTTTTCCTTCAGCCTCGCGAAGGCCTTGTTCCGGGCCTCCTTGTAACGGGCCTGGAGACTGTCCAGATCGCGGTAGGCCTGAAGATAGCTGCCCGCCTGGGTGAGCGGTTTGCCCGCCACGTAGTCGCTGAGCATCGCGCGCAGCACGGTGCTGGGTTTGCCGAACAGATCCGCGTAGCGCTTGCGGTGGTTGGAGAGCGCCTCGCGCAGCTGATCGGCGGCGGCGATATCCGAACTTGCCACCTGGGCCAGTGTCCGCGGATCGGCGCAGACCAAACCGTACTGGCGGCCGGTGCCCGCGATGAACTGGCAGCAGCCCACCGCCAGGGATGGCGAAATGGCGAATTCGTCATAGAACGATTCCGTCATGATCTGCCCCATGATCCAGACGGGGTCCACCGGCCAGATGGAGGCGCTGTCCACCGCGCCCCGGATTGCCGCCCGGGCGATCAGTTTCAGGCGCGGAGCGAGGTCTATCTGGCTTAGCGGCTTTTTCCAGATAGGCACGCTCTTCACCTTCGAATAGTTGTCACGCACGTGAAGAAAGGCCGCGTTGGCCAGCGCGTCGGCGTAGCCGTTTCGGGTAATGCGTTGCAGGAGCGCAGAGGGATCCCTGGGCTGGATGATGCGGATGCCGGATTCTCCGCGCGCGTTGCGGGCCGTGGCCCCCCGCCGGGTAAGCGTTCCGGTGGAACCGTCCGGATAGAGCACGGTTTCCGTCCGGTAGTCCGAGGCGATCCTGGAACTGCTCTGGCTTCCGGAGCAGCCCAGCCCCGGGCAGACGGAGAGCAGCAACGGAACAAGGGAAGCTTTGAGCAGGGTGCGGCGTTCTTCGTTCATGTCTGTCATTTCTGGTCTCTTGGTTTGTAGCGAATGGGAAAATTTTTCCGTAGGATTCTTTTGCCTGTCAGACGGATTCACGCGCATCGGTTTTCGTGCCTTTCTCCTCTGTTTCCGTGTTTTCCGTCTCTGTTTCCGCTGTCCCGTCTTCGTTCATTTCTTCGGTGAACATTTCTTCAGAGGACATTTCTTCGCCGGGCGTCTCGTGTTCCTTGCGCTCCGCGTCCGCCAGCAGGTAGGGGTCGTCCGGCTCTTGATCATCCTCATAGGGGTGCGGCGAGACATCCCTTCCGGCGGGGATATTTTCGTTCAGGACGCCGCGGAATTCGTCCGAGGCCCGCCGGATCTCGGCCAGCCCCCGTCCCAGGATGCGGGCCAGTTCCGGAAGCCGTTTGGGGCCGATGACCACCAGGGCTACCACCAGGATCAGCAAAATCTCAGAAAAACCGATTCCGAACATGGATCTCCTCTCCTTGAAACAATGGCTTTGTCCGCAAGCCTCCATTTTTTTTCCAATGATACAGCGGGAAGCGGAAAATGAAAAGCCGGCGGCGCTTTTTCAGGACCTTGCGCGCCGCAGCAGATCGCCCGCGCCGCCGTGCGGGGGCAGGTTTATCCGCACCAGTTCGTTGGGCTGGGCGACGGTGCGGCGTTCGCCGTACAGCGTGGAGATGTTTTCCACCGTGAAGGCAGTCCGTTTGAGGCCGGGAGAGACCAGTTCCAGCGTTTCATCGACGAAGAAACGGTTGCGTACCTGAACGCAGAGCCCTACGGTGTCGTTGACGACGCCGATAAAGTCATGGCTGCGGATGTAGCTGGAAGAGGCGGGATGAATCTGCGCGCCCGCGTCCGGAAACAGAAAGCCGGTGCTGTAGGGACGGTGGCTGACCTTCTCCAGTTCCTCACGCCATGCCACAGGCGGCGTGAAGCCTTCCGGTTCTGCGGCGATGGCGTCCAGCGCCTGGCGGTAGACGTCGGTAACGACTGCGGAGTAGCAGGCGCTTTTCATCCGTCCTTCGATCTTCAGGCTGTCCACGCCCGCGGCGGCGAGAGCGGGCAGATGGTCGATCAGACAGAGATCGAAACTGTTGAGGATATGGGTGCCGCGTTCGTCTTCCTCAATGGGGAAGTACTGGCCGGGGCGGGTTTCCTCCTGCAGCGCATAGCTCCAGCGGCAGGGGTGGGAGCAGGCGCCGCGGTTGGCGCTGCGCGCCGACAGGGCTGCCGAAAGCAGACAGCGGCCGGAGTAGGCTACGCACATCGCGCCGTGGACGAACACTTCCAGCTCCAGCGCGCACTGTTTCCGGATGGCCGCGATCTGGGCAAGGCTCAGTTCACGGCCCAGGTTGACCCGGCTTATGCCGTGACTGCCCCAGAAGGCCGCGGCCGCCGCGTTCAGTGTGTTGACCTGGGTGGAGAGGTGCAGGGGGCGCTGCGGATCCATCGCCCGGACCGTCGCAATGAGACCTGGATCGGAGACAATATAGGCGTCGATGGAGAGCGGCCGCAGCTCCTCCAGATAGTTTTCCAGGACGGGAAAGTCTTCCGGAACCAGATAGGCGTTGAGTGTCAGGTATATCTTTTTGCCGGCCGCGTGTGTCCGCGCGCAGGCGTCTTTCAGCTGTTCGAACGTGAAGTTTCCGGCGGCGGCCCGCAGGCCGAAACGGCTGCCGCCGACGTAAACCGCGTCCGCGCCGAAGCGCAGAGCGGCCGAAAGCTTTTCCGGATCGCCTGCCGGAGCCAACAGCTCCGGTTTGTGAAACCGGAGTGACTTTTCGTTCATGGGTTCTTCTCCTTTTTGGGCCCCCTCTTCTTTTGAGGGCGACAGAACCTTAAGCCCCTCCCTCCATTGGGGGGGAGGGGTTGGGGGTGGGGAGCTTGCCATGGGTTCTGTTCTCCCCCATCCCCACCCTTCCCCCCTGAAGGAGGGAAGGGTGTTTTTTAACACATCTCCAGCAGCTGCAGCAGTTCGTTGCGGGTGACGGTTAGACGTTCCTCCGGCGTCAGACGCCCCACATGCACCATGAGGCGGTAGTCAGGCGTGATGCTGTAGCGTTTTTTCTGCTGCTGGAGCATCTCCAGCAGTTTTTCGGGACGGACCGGCGTGTCCTCCTGAAAGGCCAGTGTCAGATCGCGGCCGTCGTGTTCGGCCAGCGTGATGCGCAGGCGTTTCATCATCACCCGCAGACGCATGATCTCCAGCAGCAGTTCGCCGGGCGGTGGCAGGGCACCGTAGCGGTCCGCCAGTTCGTCGGTTAGTTCGTAGAGCTCGTCCTCCGTCTCCGCCGCGGCCAGCCGCTTGTACATGGTCAGGCGCTGGTTGGGATCGGGAACGTAGTCTTCGGGCAGGAAGGCCGAAAGCCCCAGGCGGATCTCCGGATCGATGCGCGATTCGCGCTCCAGGCCGCGCAGTTCCTGAACTGCCTCCTCCAGCAGTTCGCCGTAGAGCTCGAAGCCGACGGCGCTGACGTGCCCCGACTGGCGCGCGCCCAGAAGCTCGCCCGCGCCGCGGATCTCCAGATCGTGGGAAGCGATGCTGAAGCCCGCCCCCAGTTCGGTGAGGTTTTGCAGCACCTTCAAACGCTCGCGCGCCTCGGGCGTGAGGGTACCGGGCACCAGCAGATAGGCGTAGGCGCGCTGGTGCGAGCGCCCCACCCGGCCGCGCAGCTGGTAGAGCTGCGAAAGCCCGAAGAGATCGGCACGGTCGACGATGATGGTGTTGGCGCGCGGAATGTCCAGCCCGTTTTCGATGATGGCGGTGCAGAGCAGCACGTTGGTGCGCCCCTCGACGAAGTCCAGCATGACCTTTTCGAGTTCCGCCGCAGCCATCTGGCCGTGCCCCACCGCTATTTTCGCCTCCGGCAGCAGGGTGCGCAGCTGCCCGGCCAGCGCGTCGATGGTTCTGACCCGGTTGTGGACGAAAAACACCTGGCCGCCGCGCTGCAGCTCGCGCAGCACCGCGTCGCGGATCAGCGCCTCGTCGAATTTGGCGACATAGGTGCGGATCGCCTGGCGATCCACCGGCGGCGTGGTGATGATGGAGAGATCGCGCAGGCCCGCGAGGCTTAAGTGCAGCGTGCGCGGGATGGGTGTGGCGGTCAGGGTGAGGGTGTCCACTTCGGCGCGGATGCGCTTGAGCTTTTCCTTGTGGGTGACGCCGAAGCGCTGCTCCTCGTCGATAATGAGCAGGCCGAGATCACGGAAGTGGACGTCCCGCTGCAGCAGGCGGTGGGTACCGATGAGAATGTCCACCTTGCCGGAGGCCGTTTCTTCCAGTGCCTTTTTCTGCTCCGCGGCGGGCCGGAAGCGCGACACCATCTCCACCCGCACCGGGTAGGGCGCGAAGCGTGCCCGGAAGGTCTCCCAGTGTTGCTGCGCCAGCACCGTGGTGGGGACCAGCACCGCCACCTGCTTGCCGTCCATGACCGCCTTGAAGGCGGCGCGGATGGCGACCTCGGTCTTGCCGTAGCCGACGTCGCCGCAGACCAGCCGGTCCATGGGGCGCGTGGAGGTCATGTCGGCGATGACATCGTGAATGGCGGATAGCTGATCCTCGGTTTCATCGTAGGGAAAACTTGCCTCAAATTCGGTGAAGAGCTGATCGGGGGTCGAAAAGGCAAAGCCGGGGCGCATTTCCCGTTGGGCCTGGAGCTTGAGCAGCTCCCGTGCTAGTTCCTCGACGGCGGCTTTTGCCCGGACGACCGCCTTTTCCCAGGCATTGCCGCCGAGCTTGTCCAGCGAAGGGGCGGCGCCTTCCGGGCCGACGTAGCGCGAGATCTTCTCGATGCGTTCCACCGGCAGGTAAAGCTTGGCGCCTTCCGCGTATTCCAGATGCAGGAAGTCCCCTTCGGCCTGGGCGGTTTTGATGTGCAGCAGGCCATGAAAGCGCGCA
>JAILGY010000183.1:0-6657 GCA_024696325.1 bacterium
AGGGACTACGGTTTCTGGTCGATTACCGCCTACGGCGACGACGATTTTCTGATCGACAACGAGCTGAACCGTTTCTGCATCAACGACCGCAGCGCCGTACGGTTCAGCGAAGACGGTTCCCTGAACATTTACCTCCAGGCCAAAAAGCCGGAGGATCCGGCACTGGCGGGCAACTGGCTGCCGGTCGGCGACAGGGGCTTCCACCTGTTCATGCGCATCTACCTGCCGGAAAAGGCGGTGCTCGACGGTTCCTGGAAGGCACCGGAGATCAGGAAGGCGGACCAATAAAACGCCATGTCCGGTTCAGAGCCCCGGCAGGCGCAGCAGATAATGAACGGGAGCCTCTTATGAAACAACAAAGGCAAAAACGGACCACAACCCGAAATAAATTGTCCATAGTGGAAAGGATCCACCATGTTTTGGGCCGTTTAACGCATCATTCTTTTTTCTACGCGGCTGGTGACTTTTGCCGGCATGCCACTATGGCGCTGTGCATCCTCCCCTCAACTTTTTTCTACTATCCCTTCCCCAAGCAGTGGCTGCGGGCCCTTTGTAAAAAAAGAGGCTTCTTTACCAATGTCCTGGACAACGTAAACGAAATGGCCTTTCCCCAGTCCCGCTTGAAAAAGTGGTGTGTTTTCAATCCCCTGCTCTTTGCACTGGCATTGCGCCACTTCAGGGGATTCTGGCTGACCCTGCATGTCCTTGTGTGCAAACTGAAAGAGGGGAGAACACTGGGACAACTTGAGGGAGCCTTTGCCCAGAAAATTTTCCGGAGCGTTCCCGCATCCGGTGGCCCGCTCCTGGCCTGCAATCTTGTCACGGAATCGGAAGCACCTTCCTGTTCGCAGGCACCAGGTTCCCTCGCCATCCATATCCATGCCTTTTATATGGATACCCTGCCGGAGCTTCTGGAATTTTTGGGCAACATGCCCTTTCCCTTCACGCTGTTCGTCTCCGTACCCGATGAACAAAGCAGGGATGCCGCGAACGACCTGATAAAAAAGGCGAATTTGAAAATTGAAAATGTGGATATTCAGATTACGCCCAACCGGGGGCGTGATATAGCGCCATTTTTTGCAGAATTCGGCGGGAAACTGCAAAAATACGATTTCATAGCGCATCTTCACACCAAGAAATCCCTGTATACCGGTATGGAACAAAGTCGCTGGAGACAGTACCTGTACAAGGGATTGCTGGGCAGCAGGCAAAGAATACAAGCCATCCTGGGATTTCTCGCGTCATCGGACTACGGTATCGCCTATCCGCAAACCTTTGCAGACGTTCCCGTCTTTGCCCACACCTGGCTGGCCAATTCCGCCGCTGGCGCACAACTGCTCAACCGCATGGGCATACCGGCTCCGCGCGGCTATTTTGATTTCCCAGCAGGCACAATGTTTTGGGCCAGAAAAGATGCCCTGCAGCTCCTGTTCGACCTTCAGCTGACATGGGAAGACTTCCCCAGGGAAACCGGGCAAAACGATGGCACCATGGCCCATGTTCTGGAACGGGTCCTGGGCATCGTCCCTTCCGCCCTCGGCTTTCGGCATGCCATTCTCCGCGAAACGGAAAACCCCAGACGCACATCCTGGGGAATGGAAACCCTGAACTGCCGCAATTCCCCGGGATTTCTGACCTTACTGCAATCCACGCAATGCAGGTGCGTCCTGTTTGACATCTTCGACACCCTGTTGACCCGGCCGTTTCTTGTTCCGGAAGACATCAAGGAAGTTTTGGCCCTGTCCGCGAAGCATCAGGGCATTCAAAATTTTGTCATGCTGCGCAACACCGCGGAAAGCACTGCGCGGCTGCGTAGCGGTCATGATGTGGATATTGATGCAATTTACGCCGAGGCCGTACAAACGGGCACCCTGACTCAAGAACAGGCAGCCGCTTTGCAGAAACAGGAAATCGCTCTGGAAAAAATGTCTGTCCAGGCCCGGGATGAAGCTGTGGCCCTGCTGAAACAGCTTCTCCAAAAGAACATGCGGGTTGGCATTGCCAGTGATACGTTTTTGCCGAAACCGGTCATGGAAGGGCTGCTTGCCCAATGCGGCATCCCCCGGCCAGAGACTCTGTATGTATCCTGCGATTGCGGAAAACGCAAAGATTCCGGGGAAATGTATGATTATATCTGTTCGCGGGAAAAAATCCCCCCGCACCAGTTGACCATGATTGGCGACAACACGCGTTCCGACGTACAAATTCCCAAGGATAAGGATATCCGTACCTTTTATACGCCAGGCGCTTTCGACCTGGCCCGCTGCTATCCGGACATGCGTGATCTGGTGGACGAAGCGCTCTCCTCCCCGGACCTTTCGCACCGAACGCTGACCGGGTATCTCATTGAGGCCGGTTGTTCCTCACTCGATACAAGCACTATAGGAAAACATACCTTCCTGCCGTCCTATGAGCCCTATCTTCTGGGGAAAGTCTTCATGGCTCCCCTGCTCCTTGGTTTTGCCGACTGGTTGGCCGGCAAGGCGGAAGCGGACGGAACGGGAAAACTGTTTTTCCTGGCCCGTGACGGCCAGATTATGCACAAGGTGTACGAGTGGCGGAGAAAAAGGACCGGACGCGGCCCCGAAAGTTCCTATCTTCTGGTTTCCCGCCGCGCCACGGCAGTCCCCATATGTGACTGCATGGAAAATGTCAAACGCGTAGCCCGGACGAATTATCTTCGCAATACGCTTGAACTGTTCATGAAAGAACGTTTTGGAGTTGCCGTAACCGAAGACGACCTCAGGGAACTGGAAAGTCGCCATCTTCTGCAGCTTCCGCCTTCGTCGGATATCCAGATAGTCTGCGATCAGGATCTGGAACACATTGTTCCCATACTGGAATTCTTCTTCCCCAGAATACGGCAGCAAGCAGCCAGGGAACGGGAAACCCTGGGCCACTATCTCGAAGAAGCCGGTTTTGATCCGGCGCAGAATCCAGGATTGGTCGATATTGGCTACCACGGAACCATGCAAAAATATCTGGGCACTTTTTTCAACCGCAGTCTCGCGGGATACTATCTTATGACCTGCGCAATCCCGGAAAAGGAGCTCGGCAGCAGTACAATCAAGACCTACCTGATGTCGGAACTTGACAGCGGATCTCCCTACTATACCGGAAGCTTTTTCCTGGAGAAGCTCTTTGCCGCCAAACATGGACAAGTCATTCGGCATGAATTGTGCCAGGGGAAAATGGCAACCGTTTTCAGGGAGGAAGAGAGCAACGCCCTGAAGGAACAGTCGCTGGACAAAATTCACGAAGGAATCTTTTCCGGATTGGAACGTCTTGCAACGATTGAACAGATGCTGGGAAGCTTCTCCATCTCCATAGAGACGCTCAGAAAAGTTTATCTTGCTTTGGTCAAGGAAGTGGAAAACGGACACGTTCCTCTTGACAGGGAAATGCTCCTGGACAACTACTACGCCGGCTACGGCATGGAATAACCCGCTCAGGTCCGTGGCCGCTCAGAGGCACGAGTAGAGGATAATGCCCGCGGACATGAGCGCGGCGGCCACAAAACGGCGCATCCACATCGAGCGGCTGACGGGAGTTTCCACGCCCAGTGCGAAGAGCCTCGCCGCAAGCATGCCGATGACGACCGCGATGACGGAACGCGTCGACTGGACGACATTGCCGAAGACCGGCCCAAGTTCGCCATAACAGAAATAGATGCATATCATCGCCGAAAACCAGAAGGCCGCGAAGGGAATGGAATCACGCACTTTCCCCCAGACCTCGCGCGCGGTGGACGCAAGGGATGCAGGCCCGCCCCGCCCGGAAGCGGAAAGAAGCCTGTGCCAATCGGCGATCAGGTAGCCGATGGCGAACACGCCGAAAGTTGCATATCCGAGCGCAAGCGTGAGAACCGAACTGGCGAAAAGTCCCGCGCCATACTTTCGGAATTCCCCGATGATCAGAACCTGCTGGCGATCGCAGAGGCTGGAAACACCGATAAGCAGGGCCAGATAGAACGCGCCGCGCCAGCCCGGCCGCATGCCGCCGGACTGGTTGAGCAGCCACACGGCGGAAATGGTGATGGCAATCGCAAGCCATTTCAGCGCGGACACGCTTTCCCCGTTGATCGGCCAGAACGTTGTCAGCACGGCAAGCACGACGATCTTGAGCCCAAGCCATGTGGCGATCTTGCTCGGCTCGACGGTCCGCTGCGCCGCGAACATGGAAAACTGCGTGATGGTAAAAATGATCAGCCAGAACGCGTTTGCCATGAGCAGGTGCGCGTCGGCAAGCGCCCCTTCCGGCGCGAAGGCGAAAAGTATCGGGACGGCAAAGAGAAACTGCACGGCCTGCGAATAGAAAAGCATGTCCCTTGGAGAGCCATGCCGGCGCAGAAACACCGCGCTTGCGATATAGGAACAACTCTGAAGCACCGCCGAAACGAGTCCGGCCAATATTCCCAGCATCTGCATATTTTGGAAAACCCTCCGTCTTTGCCGCCCGACCCCATCAGCTTCGATACGCCGGCCGTACCTTCAACGTCTTTTGCTCCTTGTCCAGTGTGGACCACAAATGGCAGGCATTTCAAGCAGCTTCGCCTAAGGGCAGACGCTGCGGCCGCCAGCGGAAGCCTGCGCCTGCAGGGGCCGCGTGTTCATTCGCAAGATGTGAGAAAAAGAGGCAAAATTTTCTCCACTTCATCAATTTTGTTGTCGTTTCACGATTCATATTATATTTTGAAGGGCGTTTTGAGCCTCAAATCACCGCGATCCCCCTTGCCCGGCGAGGGGAAAACCGCGAGGAAGCGGGACTGATATGGAAATAATGATATTCGTCACGGTTCTCGGCGGCCTCGGGATCTTCCTTCTCGGAATGAAACACCTTTCCGAGGGCCTTCAGGCTGTGGCGGGAAACAGCCTGAGGCGTTTCATGTCATACGCCACCACGCGCCGCATCGCCGGGGTTGGGACAGGCATTGTTTCCACCATACTTGTGCAGTCCTCCTCGGTGATAACCGTCATGCTGGTCAGTTTCGTGACCTCCGGCTTCATCACGCTCCAGCAGGCCATCAACGTCATCATCGGCGCCAACATCGGAACGACGGGAACCGTATGGATTGTCGCCTTCGCCCCCGACCCGCAGATCGTCGGGCTTGTCAGCCTCGGACTCGGCGGCATTCTCTACTTCTTCGTCAAGAAAGAGCGGGCGCACAACCTCGGCCTTGCCGTCCTGGGCTTCGGACTCGTCTTCCTCGGCATGTACTTCATGGCGAAGGGTGTGCTGCCCATCAGGAACAACCCCGACATCCAAAGCGCGTTTACAAGCATGGAGGCGAACTCGCTGGGCAGCGTTGCGCTGGTCGCGCTCGTTGTGGCGGCCTTCACGGCCATCGTCCAGAGTTCGGCCGCTTCCATCGCCATTGTCATGACGCTCGCCTCCCAGCAGCTCATCACCTATGAAATGGCGATAGCGGCCCTGTTCGGCGCGAACATCGGCACGACGATGACCGCCTGGCTTGCCGCCATCGGCGGAACGACGGCGGCCAAACGCACGGCGCTTGCGCATACGCTTTCCAACCTGATTGGCTCGCTTCTCTTCCTGCCCTTCGTGCTGCCAGTTTTCGTGCCGGTTGGCAAGGCTCTCTTTCCGCACTGGAACGCCATCACGGAAACGGCGAGAGGGCCGGTACTCCTTGGCGTCATGGCGCCGATCGCCGTAACGGACACCATCTTTTCCGTTCTGCGGGGACTGCTCTTCTATCCGATCGTGAAACCGTTCGCCAGACTGATAGAATGGCTCGTACCGCAACGCGAGGACGAGAAACCGCACCTTTCCGCGCTGCATACGGGCATCATTTCGCCGGTGCTCGCCTGCGACCAAGCCTTCATCGAAGTACAGTTCATGCGGGACACGAACCTCAACCTCCTCAAATGCATCCGCAAGGTGCTTGAGGGAAGGTCGAACGAGAGCCTTGAGCGGCACATCATCCACCGGGAAAACATACTGGACAATGTCCAGCGCGAAGTGACCGAATTTCTTGGCGAAGTGCTGAAGAAACGCCTTCCGCAGGACGTCGCGGATCGCGCGCGCCAGATTCTGCGTATCACGGATGAACTGGAATCCGTATCGGACGAGACGGCGCAGATGCTGAAGGTTGTCAAGCGGCTGCGCGGCGAAGGGCAGAAGATGTCGCCGCAGTCGACCGCGCTTCTCCTGCAGCTGCACGAACGGGTTGACAACTTCGCGGAAATGGTCTCTCCCTGGATACAGCCTTCAGACCAGGAGATAAACGTCGCCGCCGCCCAGGCCGACGCGAAGTCCCTGCACAAATACGTGCGCGAATGCCGCCGCATCCAGCTGGGACGCATCGGGCCGGACGATCCCGGCTCCCCCCTGAGAGTTCTCGGTGAACTCGACATCATTAACGCCTATGGGCGCATCCACGCCTATTACCTCAACGTTGCCGAAACGCTGGCCGGCGGCAAGCAGTAAGGCCTTCCAGCGTCCGGCACATCCCTCTTCCCGCAGCAGCTCCAGCCTGCCCCATCACGTGCTGGAAAGGCCCTTCCCCTGTCAGGCGCTCCGGGTCTTGTACGCCTCGGGAGAGGCCAGTTCGTTGATCGGGGCGACCTTGATGAACCTGTGGCGGGCATTCGGCCAATCGTCAAGCACACGCCGGGCCTTGGGCGAACCGGTACGGGC
>JAILGY010000207.1:0-5159 GCA_024696325.1 bacterium
TTCAGGGCAAACGGCTGCGTTGACATGCGGCGCTGCCAGTGGGACTGCCACCCAGGTTAAAGGAAAGGACATCCAATTATGGAATACACGCAGCACTACGACTCGCCGCTGGGCGGCATCACGTTCGCCAGTGACGGCGAATCGCTAACCGGCCTGTGGTTCGACGGGCAGAAGTACTTTGCGGCTACACTTGCGGAAAGGCATGAAGCAAAGAGCCTGCCTGTTTTCGACCAGACGCGGGAGTGGCTGGATATCTATTTCGGAGGCAAGGCCCCGGACTTCACTCCGCCCCTGCGCATGAAGGCAACTGCCTTCAGAAAGGCGGTCTGGGAAATTCTGCTGACCATCCCCTTCGGTCACACCATGACCTACGGCGCGATTGCCGGAAAAATGGCAAAGCAACTGGCGTTACCCCATATGTCCGCCCAGGCGGTGGGCGGTGCGGTCGGGCACAATGCCATCTCGATCATCATCCCCTGCCACCGGGTGGTCGGAGCCAACGGCAGCCTGACCGGCTACGCGGGCGGCATCGACAAAAAAATCCGCCTGCTCACGCTGGAGCAGGCGGACATGTCCGGTTTGTTCGTGCCCAAACGGAGCACAGCGGCATGAAAAGACAAATCATGCGGTCTACAGTCCAAAGAACACAAAACACCGAAGGCCTTTCCGCCGGCATGACCTTCTTCTTCGCCTGCGCTGGCGCGCTCATCCTGGCCAACATCTACTATGCCCAGCCCATCCTCGCCGACATGGCGGCAGATATCGGACTGGCTCCGGCAGCAAGCGGCGGCATCCTCACCCTGCTGCAGATCGGCTATATGCTGGGCATCCTGTTCATGGGTCCCCTGGGCGACGCGCTGGAAAACCGGAAACTGATTGCGGGCATGGTTTGGGGGGCGGCCTTCGCACTCTGGACCGCGTCGGCAAGCGGCCGGGCAAACGGCCATGCGCTCTTCTTCGCGGCGCAGCTGGGCATCGGCTTTTTTTCCAGCGCCACCCAGATCCAGCTGGCCTTTGCCGCCGGGCTGGCCGGAGACGCCCGCCGGGGGCGGGTTCTGGGCGCGCTCATGGCCGGGCTTTTCCTCGGCATGATCCTGTCGCGGCCCCTGGCCGGACTTCTGGGCGGCGCCTTCGGCTGGCACGCCGTGTACCGTCTGGCCGGTCTGCTCATGCTGGCGCTGGGCCTTGCGCAGTGGCGGCTGCTACCCGGCGGAAAACCGGCGGGAAAGCCCGAAAGCTACCCCGCCATGCTCCGCTCCATGGCGCGTCTGCCCCGCACCGTGCCCCAACTGCCCCGGCTGCTGGCCCTTGCGGCGATCGTCTTCACCGCCTTCTGCATGTTCTGGACTGCCGCGCCCCTGGCACTCCGGCAGACGCCAGGCTTCTCGCCGGGCCGTCTGGCACTGTTTACCCTGCTTGCCCTGGTCACGCCGCCCTGCGTGTTCCTGGCCGGCCGTCTGCTGGACAAGGGCTTCGGACCGCGGCTCATCACGCTGGGCACGGCACTGGCCGCTCTCGTCTTCGGGCTCTGCGCCTGCCTCTCCGTCCAGAATGCGGCCTTCGTGCCAGTTCTGGCGTTTTCCGCCCTGCTGCTGGATCCGGGTATCTGCGTGACAACGCTCGCCGTGCAGCAGGACATCCTTTCCGCGCTGCCCGAGGCCCGCTCCCGCCTGAACACGCTGAGTGTGGTCTGCAACTTCTGCAGCGGAGCCCTGGGTTCGGCCGCCGCGCCCTGGCTCTTCACGCACTTTGGCTGGCGGGCCGTAGCCTGCACCGGATGCGTTTTACTGTGCCTCGCCTTCGCGCTGAATGCACGTCCGAACCAGTTCTGATGCCGTCCGATTCGCGGCTTCAAAAATTTGTCGGGTTGAACCCGACAAATTCATCGGGTTGTAACCCGATGGATTTGTCAAGGTATTGCCTTTAAGGCAGAGGGCAGGTAAACTCCGATCAAAATAGCATCGCGATGCGCTTTTGATCGGAGTTGAAGGATGAGCTACATTAAAAGATCTGCAGAAAAGATGATTCTTGACGCCGGAAGATCCTTTCCCTGCATTGCCGTGTATGGTCCTCGCCAAGTCGGCAAGTCAACGACAGTAGATTATTTGTTTGGCGACCGTTTTCGTAGGGTAACCCTTGATGATCTTGAGGACAAAAACGCGGCAAGACAAAATCCCCGCGCATTTCTCGAAACATATGGCTGGCCCCTGATCATTGACGAGATACAAAAGGTCCCCGAACTCCTGGACGAAATAAAAAAAATCATAGACAGGCAGCGGTTGCTCTGGGTCAAGAACGATGCGCCGCGAGAATTGATGTACGTGTTGACCGGTTCGAATCGGTTTGAGCTTCAGCAGGGCATATCCGAATCACTGGCCGGGAGGTGCGGCGTTATCGAAATGACCTCATTTTCACAGGCTGAAAAAAGAGGACGCGAAAGCGCGAAATTCGATCCGGATATCCATTATCTCTTACAGCGGGAAAAAATCGCCGGGCAGTTTTACCGGCCCCGTGCCGCCATTTTTGAAGATATTTTTCTGGGGGGAATGCCGGATGTCTGCACCGGAGTATCGGAAAGGAATTTTTATTACAGATCCTACGTGAGTACTTATCTCGAAAAAGATGTCCGCAGCCTGATTGCAGCAAGCAGCGAAACGCAATTCCGGAATTTTTTGTCCATTGTCGCGTTCAGGACCGCGCAGGAACTGCATGTCGATATCATTGCCAATACGGTGGGCATTGATGTTCGCACATGCAAAAAGTGGCTGTCGATTCTTGAGACATCAGGAATAATCTGCCTGCTTCAGCCATATCTTGCAAATATTTCAAACAGAATCATCAAGGCTCCCAAGATATATTTTATGGATACGGGACTGTGTGCGCATCTGTGTGGATGGCCTTCGGCCAAAATGCTCGAACAGTGTGCGATGAGCGGCGCCTTTTTTGAAACGTATGTCGTGAGCGAGCTTATGAAGAATCTGTACGCTCACAATGCAAACCCCAAAGAATCGCTGTTCCACTACCGTGATATCGACCAAAAGGAGATTGATCTGCTCTATGTAAAAGAGAACAAGCTTTATCCCATCGAGATAAAAAGCGGCAGTTCACCAAGTAATCCCACGAAAAATTTCAGTGTCCTCGGCAAATACAAAATGGAGATCGCTCCTGGTCTTGTCATCGACACTTGTGACAAAATCAGGCCGATAAACGATTCCGCCTACTTTTACCCGGTATGCCTTTTGGGCATGTAGCATGCTTTTTCCATGATGCTTTGGAGTACAATCCGGCACGGCAGAGAGTACCAGGACGGATAAAAAAGCAAATGAAAAGCCGGAAAGTTATTGCCTTTCCGGCTTTTTCATTTGTCCTTCAATCCTTCACGCCCGGGCCGTCGCCAGGGGATTGTGGGTACTCCGGTAAAAACGCATTCCGCCGGGGTAGATGGCCAGGTCCCCGAAGCCGTGCTGCGCCAAAATACACTGGGCCACGTAGGCACGCACGCCCATGCCGCAGAGAATGATGTGGCGCTTCTTCGGATCCAGTTCATTGATGCGGGCACGCAATTCGCTGAGCGGCAGCAGTGTGGAACCCGGCGCCTGGTAGGCCTCATGCTCCGGTTTTTCGCGCACATCCAGAAACACCGCTTCCCTGTTCGTGTCCGGTTCGTTCCACTCCGCGATGCTCACCCGCCCGGCCAGGAGGTTTTCCGCCACAAAGCCCAGCATGTTGACCGGATCCTTGGCCGACGAGTAGGGCGGCGCGTAGGCCAGTTCCAGCCCGGCCAGCTCATGCACCCCGCCGCCCAGACGCAGGACGGTGGCAATGGTGTCGATGCGTTTGTCCACCAGATCCTGTCCCACAATCTGCGCGCCGAAGATCTTCCTGCCGTCCCTGGAGAAAACAAGCTTGAGCATCATGGGGGCCGCGCCGGGATAGTAGGCCGCATGGGAGTTCTGTCCGATGGTGACGGTCTCGTAATCCCGCCCGCGCCTGAGGCCGCGGCGGACGAGCGTCTTTTCGGCGGCTCCCGTGGAAGCGGCGGTCAGCGAAAAGATCTTGGCCACCGAAGTGCCCTGGGTGCCCGCATAGATGCTGGAAAGCCCCGCAATGTTGTCCGCCGCGATGCGGCCCTGCTTGTTGGCCGGGCCCGCCAGGGGAATCATGGCCCGATCGTCGAAGACAAGATCCCGGATCTCGATGACGTCCCCCACCGCATAGATGGCCGGATCGCTGGTGCGCAGATGTTCGTCCACCACGACGCCGCCGCGCTCGTTCAGAGCGAGACCCGCCGCTTTCGCCAACGCGTTGTTGGCACGCACGCCAATGGCGAGAATGACCAGCTGCGCCCCTACCCTCGCCCCGCTTTTCAGGGCCACCGTGACTACGCCGTCCTGCTCCGTAAAAGATTCCACCGGATCGCCCAGATGCAGGGCCACGCCGTTCTTGCGAATGTTTTCGTGCAGCAGCAGGGCCATTTCGTAGTCCAGCGGCGCCATCACCTGATCCAGCGCCTCGATGATGGTCACCTCAAGCCCGGCATGATGCAGGTTGTCCGCCATCTCCAGGCCGATGAAGCCGCCGCCGATGACCGCCGCGCTCGTGATTCGCTCCTTCCCCATCAGTTCCCGGATTGCGTCCACATCCGGCACGGACCAGACGGTCCTGATACGGGGAGAGTCAATGCCTGGAATGGGCGGCCGCACCGGCGAGGAACCGGTGGCGATAACCAGGGTGTCGTAGGATTCCCGGTATTCCCGGCCATCCCCAAGATCGCGCACGGTGACCGTCTTTTCTTCCCGGTTGATGGCCGTGACTTCATGCCGCACCCGGACATCCAGATTGAAGCGCGTGCGCAGAACCTGGGGCGTCTGCACGATCAGCGCTTCCCGGTTTGGGATAACCCCGCCCACATGGTAGGGCAAACCGCAGTTGGCGTAGGAAACGTAGGGCCCGCGTTCCAGGACCACAATCTCCCGTTCCTCGTCCAGCCGCCGCAGACGGGCCGCGCAGCTCGCGCCGCCGGCCACACCACCGATAATGACCGTTTTTGCCATGTTGGCCTCCTCATAAAAAAGATGACAAAAGACTCCATTGGGCCTGAAGCGAGAATGCATCCGCTTCCTGCCCGGCGATTTACAGCTTCTCCCGGATCATTCCCC
>JAILGY010000054.1:0-6870 GCA_024696325.1 bacterium
GGCACGCCCTTCCAGATGGAGCTGATGCCGGACGCCTCTCTCCTGCTGCGGCAGACAGCGGCTGACTTCTGGCGCCGCGAGGCGGACGCCGCTTCGCCGGAGCTTTTGCGCCATTTGCTGGAAAAACACAGCAACCGAAATTATCACACCGGCACAAAGGAAAACCCGGACGATATCCCCGCCCATCTGGTCCGCTTCGGTCAGGTTCTGCTGAACCGCCACTTTCCACTGCTGCTGCCCCAGGAAAAATCGGAAAGCGCGGAAAGTTTTGCCCGGAAAAAGGCCGCGCTGCACGAGGCCTTCGAAACGCTGCGCACATGCTGGCCAACAACGCGCCCGGAACTTGCGGCGATCTTTTTCGGCGGTGTTTTGAACAAACGCTCTTACGGCGAAGAACAATGCGCCCGCTATCTGCAGGAAATGGATACCTGGCTTGCGAAGGGCGATCCATTGCAGCCCTTCGCGAATCTGGAGAAATTCTGCGCCACTCTTCTTCATGGAAAAGCGCTCAAGGGCAAAACGCTTGTCCTGCCGCCCTTCTGCGAGAGCTGCGAACATTTGCTCACGCTTGCGCAGGAAGCGCAAAAAGACCTTGAGAACATGACGCTTGCGCTGCATCGGCGTTTTGCCGGCCAGCTGGCACGGGAGCTGCGCCGCCGCGGCAATCAGCTGCACTTTTACACCTATCACGATTTGCTGACCCGTCTTGACGAGGCGCTTGTCCGCAACGGCGAGAGGCTTGCCGCCCTCGTCCGGGAACGTTTTCCGGTGGCGCTCATCGACGAGTTTCAGGATACGGACCCGGTGCAGTGGCGAATTTTCCAAAACATCTATCTTTCGCCCGCAGCCCAAAGCAACCGTTCCCTGCTGTTCGTCATCGGCGATCCCAAACAGGCCATTTACAGCTTTCGCGGCGGCGACATCTTCACCTATATGAAAGCCGCAAGAAAAGCGCGGAGCCGCTTTACGCTTGACACAAACTGGCGATCGGTCGCTCCCCTGGTCGAAGGCATCAACCATCTGTTTTCCCAAAGGGAAAATCCCTTTCTTTTCAGGGAAATCCGCTTTGAGCGCATCAAAGCGGCTGCCAACGGTCCCGCAGAATATCTGGAAATCGACGGACATCCCGTCAAACAGGCCCTGAAACTCTGGCTGGACCGGACCAAAAACGGTGATGCCGCCATGGCGACCGCTATTCGCAAATTGCTGGAAAAGGCCCGATTACGCCAGGTAGACGGAAGCACCACACGGCTTTCCCCCCAGGACATCGCCGTCATCACCCGGACCAACAAAAAGGCCGTGGATATTCAATCTCTTCTGGGCCAACGCGGCATTGCGGCGGTTGTCCACAGCTCCACCAGCATTTTCGGCACGGTTGAGGCGAGAGATCTGCTGCGGCTGCTCAAAGGGCTTCTTGAACCGGCCCGGATGTGGCAAATTCTGACCCTGCCGATGTTCGGCCTCAACTGGGAGAAATGTTACGGGATCCTCAACGATATGGCGCAAAAGGAAAGCTGGATGCGAAGATTCGGCATCTGGCGCGGAACCTGGCAAAACCAGGGGATTGCGATCATGGCTGCAAACCTCATGACGCAGATGGCGGTGCGTCCGCGCATTCTTGCCCTTCCCTGCGGAGAACGGCAATTGACCAATATCCTGCACTGTTGGGAGATCCTGCATCAGGCGGAACGTGCACATCATCTTGATGCAAACGGTCTTGCCAACTGGTTTGCCCGCCAGATCGAGCAGATCCCCGAAAAGGAGGAATACCAGCTCCGGCTGGAAACCGACGATCTGGCCGTGCAGATTTTCACCATCCACAAGAGCAAAGGTTTGCAGTTTCCGGTGGTGTTCGTCCCCGATCTCGGTGATTCCGATAAAAAAAGCGAGAGCTTTCCCTTTTTCCACGACCAGGAGGAAAAACCGATTCTCTGGCTGGGGAAAAAAGAAAATGACGAATACGAATCACACATCCATCGGGAAAAAGCCGCGGAAAACATGCGCCTGCTCTACGTGGCGCTCACCCGCGCCCGTTATCTGTGCATCGCCAGCTGGAATGGCAAAAGCGGGCCGCTGGAGACCTTGCTTTCAGAAAGCGCCTCCGGCGAAACCAAGGGCCAACAGTCCAAAAAGACAAAAAACGAAGCGCCGCCTCGCGGCGACGAAGAAAGCGATGTTCAGCTTGAAACTTTGCACCGCCGCCTTGCACCCGACATCGCTGTCGAGTTGCTTCCAGAGGCGGATGAGCTTCGCTATGCCAGAGAAAATCTTGAAAGCACTCCGCTCAACGAGCCGCCCGCGCTGCCGGAGACCATCTCGCCAGCCTGGCAAAATTCCAGCTTTACGGCGCTGACCGCCCAGTTGCCCAGCCCTGCGCCCAGTTCATCAGAGGAAATGTCCGAAGAAAGTTTTCCCCGCGGCAAACGCGCCGGCGACTGTCTGCACCGTATCTTTGAGCAGGCCGAATTTTCCGCGGTCTCGCAGGAGAAACTCGTCCGGAACATGCTGCGTCATTACCGCTTCGACGAGGATGTATGGCTGGAGCCGGTCAGTGCCATGCTGCGCCAGGCGCTGAACTGCCCGCTGCCGGTTCCCGAAGGCGAACCTTTTTGTCTGGCACAGGTTCCGGAACAGGACCGGCGTCAGGAACTTCCCTTCTCCTTTGCGGTAGAACACTTTTCCGCGGAAAAGCTGGCGCGCGTCTTTGCCGGCATTTCCCGCTGGCGCGCGCTGGCGGACCGGCTGGCCGCCCTGCCCCGGGAAACCTGGAGCGGCTTCATGCGCGGAGCCATCGATCTGGTCTTTCGGCATCATGAGCGTTTCTACCTGCTGGACTGGAAATCCAACTACCTGGGCAACCACATGGAGGACTACCGACCGGAGCAGCTCGAAAAGGCCATGCTGCGCGAAAACTATCCCCTCCAGTACTACATCTACGCCCTTGCACTGCACCGTCACCTGCAAAACCGTCTGCCCGGCTATGACTACCACCGCCACTTTGGCGGCGTGTTCTACATGTTCATACGCGGCATCCAGCCGGGAGAAACGGGCATCTTTTACGACAGGCCACCGCTGGAAAGCATCAAGGGCATGGATGCTTTCCCAACCTGCAAAGACTGAAGGAAAAACAAAGGCGCCCTCATGCGCCTGTAGAAATCAAAAAAAAGAGCACACCGAAGAAATCATCCTCAGTGTGCTCTCTAAGTTTTCATCTTATTTGAAAACTCTCAAACGAAGAGCTTTCAAAACTTCTTTTTTTAATCCTGATGCATGATCCGCATCTTCTTGCGCAGACGACGCTGGGCTTCCTTTTCCTTGCGTTTTTTCTTGACGCTCGGCTTTTCATAGTACTTGCGCTGTTTCATTTCACGAAACATGCCCTCCTGCTGCAGCTTGCGCTTCAGCACCCGGATCGCCTTTTCCACGTTATTGTCAACAACATGAATCTCCAACTACACTCACCTCGTTCCTCGGCCATTTTCGTTCTTCCATACCGGCCATTGCATGAAAAATGTAATTTTATAGTGCCGGGCACGCTAAAGGTCAAGCGGGAATTCGCATGTTTTTCTGGCGCAGCACCTTGAGCAGCGCCACATTGAGACCTCCATGCGCAAGCAGCGCCACCTTTTCAAGTTTCAAACCGGTCTCCCGCGCAAGAGCAGGATCCGGGCACAGAAAAGCCCCCTCCCAGCCGGCAAACGCGCCTTTCAACGCCCGCCCCAGCGCGCGGTAGCTCCGGACGAGATCGCCCCCCCGCCCCAAACGTTTCCCGTAGGGAGGATTGGCGATCAGAAATCCCCGAGCCGTTTCGGGTTCAAGAGCCGACAGTTCGGCGCAGGCAAAGTGCACCGCGTCTTCCACGCCCGCGCGATGCGCGTTTTCTTTTGCCACCGCGATCGCGGATGAAGCCCGATCCATCCCCGATATGGGAACAGAAAGCGGCCGCCGCCGGGATTTCGCCTCGTCAAGCAGCACCTGCCACAGACCGGGGCGAAAGTGCGGCCAGCGCATGAAGGCAAAGTCACGCCTTTCGCCCGGTGCAAACCGCATGGCCAGCCACGCCGCCTCAATGGGAAAAGTGCCGGAACCACACATCGGATCGAGCAACGGCAGCGTACCATCCCAGCCCAGAAGCTGCAGGATGCCCGCAGCCAGCGACTCCCGCAGGGGCGCTTCCAGCTGCGCGGTGCGCCAGCCGCGCCGGTGCAGCAACTCACCGGAACTGTCAAGGGAAAGCAGCGCCTCATCCTCCTCCAGCCGCACCACCAAAAGCTGGGAAAATGCGCCCTCTTCCATCTCTTCCGGAGCAAGCCCCAGACTGTGGCAGGCCGCGGCGGTAATTGTCTCCGCAATGCGCTGGGTATGGATGAGCCGCGACGCATGGCAACTGACCCGAACGGAAAGCGCCGTTCCGGGACGGACAAAAGTCCCCCAGGGCAAACGCAGCGCCCGTTTGTAGAGCGTGGGAAAATCACGGCAGCCAAAGCGCCCCAGGCGCACCAGTACCCGGCTGGCCGAACGCAGCATCAGATTGGCCAGGTAGAGTTCCCCCAGACCTCCCTCAAAGGCGACGCCCCCCGGTTCCAGCTGTACCCGTTCCAGCCCGAGCGTCTGCAGCTCCCGCGCACAAACCGTCTCCAGCCCCGGCGTCACCACCGCGAACATCTGCAATGTTTTCATGGCACTTTCATATCTTTTTGCAATCTGGCAGTTTTTCCGAAAATATGGCACAATAGTATATTGGAGAATATCTTATCATGTAAAATTGCATCACACTGCAACCCCCATAAAGGAGTCCATATCATGAAAATTCTGGTCATCGGGAGCGGCGGCCGGGAACATGCGCTCACCTGGAAAATCGCCCAGTCTCCATTGGTGGAAAAGATTTGGTGCGCCCCGGGAAATCCCGGGATCGCGGAATTCGCGGAATGTCTGCCCATCGCGGTCACAGCTGTTGACTTCCTGCTCAACTTTGCCCTTGAACATGAGGTCGATCTGACGGTGGTCGGGCCGGAACTGCCGCTTACCCTGGGCATTGTCGATCGTTTCCGCGAAGCCGGGCTGGCCATTTTCGGTCCGGACAGCAAGGCTGCGGAACTGGAGGGAAGCAAAGTCTTCGCCAAACGGCTCATGGCAAAAAACAACATTCCCACCGCGGCTTTCGCCACCTTTACCGACTACGACGCGGCCACTGCCTACATTCACCAGCAGGGAGCACCGCTTGTCATCAAGGCGGACGGACTGGCAGCCGGCAAAGGGGTAAAAATTGCGCAAACCGTGGACGAAGCGCTGGCCGCGGCACGCGAGATCATGGTGGACGATGCCTTCGGCAAGGCGGGCAGACAGATCGTCGTCGAGGAATATCTCGCCGGCGAGGAGGTATCTTTCTTCGCGCTGACCGACGGTAAAACGGTTGTGCCGCTGGCCACCTGCCAGGATCACAAGCGGGTATTTGACGGGGATCAGGGTCCAAATACCGGCGGCATGGGCGCCTATTCACCGGCGCCGATCGCGACGGCGGAGTTGCAGGAACAGATCATGGAACGCATCATCCGCCCCACCATCGCCGGCATGGCGAAAGAAGGACGCCCCTACTGCGGCGTGCTGTTCGCCGGCCTGATGATCACCAGCAACGGTCCCAAGACTCTGGAATACAATGTCCGCTTCGGCGATCCGGAAACCCAGGCGCTCATGGCCCGCATGGGTTCGGATCTGGTTCCGCTGCTCATGGCCTGCGCCACGGGGAATCTGGCCGGAAAAACCGTGGAGTGGCTTGACAACGCGGCGGTCTGCGTGGTCATGGCTTCGGACGGCTATCCCGGAAGCTATCGGAAGGGCTTTGACATCTACGGGCTGGAAGACGCCGTCGGAATAGGCGACCTGGTGGTCTTCCACGCCGGAACCTCCCAGCGAAACGGCCGCCTCATCACCGCGGGAGGACGGGTGCTTGGTGTGACAGGCACCGGTCCCAGCATTGCCGCCGCCATTGAAAAAGCCTACGACGGCGTGGAGAAAATCTACTGGAGCGGCGTTCACTACCGGCTTGATATTGGCCACCGTGCCTTGGCGCTGGAAGCCGCGCCGCAGGTCGGCATTGTCATGGGCAGCGCAAACGACTATGACATCATGATTGAAGCCGCCCGCGTACTGCGCCGTTTTGGCATCCCGTTCGAAATGACGGTCGCCAGCGCGCATCGTTCGCCCCACCGGGCCGCCCGTTATGCCCGCTCGGCCACGGAACGCGGTCTGAAAGTCATTATTGCCGGAGCCGGAGCCGCTGCCCATCTGGCCGGAGCTCTCGCCGCGGAAACCACGTTGCCGGTCATTGCGGTTCCCCTCGATTCCAGTTCGCTGCATGGCCTTGACGCGCTGCTTTCCACCGCGCAGATGCCCGCCGGCGTACCCGTTGCAACCATGGCCATCGGCGCACCGGGGGCCAGGAATGCCGGCGTGCTGGCCGCGCAAATCCTGGCCTTGAGCGACACCGGACTGGAACGCAAACTCCGTCAGTACAAAACCACATTAAAAGATGGAGTCGAGACCAAAGCCGCATCCGTTGCCGAACGGCTATCGCGCGAAATTTGGGAAAACTGAGATGCAGATGCGGGCGCGCTGAAAAAGGTTCGGCGTCGCCCGCGCATGGCCATCCCAAATGAGTTCCATGAACCGTATCGCTTTGCAGATTACCGCCGCCCTGTTGGGCATGGAGCTGGTCTCCGGGCTGCTGGCACTCATTTGGCCCGCGCGCTTTCCCAAAGCCTTGCGCTGGAGCAAAGGAGCACAGTATGGGGCTTTGATCATGCTGAGCGTGGCATTGGGAACATGGTGGTACACCGATGGCAACGCAAGCACCCTTTGGGGCAGCCTGCC
>JAILGY010000070.1:0-9171 GCA_024696325.1 bacterium
TTAATCATTGGGGCGGATCTCTACGCCATTCGTCCTAAAACGCCCTACACGGCGGACGATCTGAACTGGAACGACCCCGAGTCCCGCAGCTCGGTGGAAATGCGCGACAAGGCCTTCCGGCCGGAGCTCGCGGACAAGAACGCCCACCTCGAAGACTATGACATGATCTTCCTGGGCTTCCCCATCTGGTGGTACGTGGCGCCGACCATCATCAACACCTTCCTGGAAAGTTACGACTGCTCCGGCAAAACCATCGTCCTCTTCGCCACCTCGGGCAGCACCGGCTTCGGCAAAACGGTGGAAGGCCTGCTTCCCAGCGCCCCGGGAGCAACTTTTCAGGAAGGCGAGGTTTTCCACGGCAAACCCGCCAACAAGGGCGTCCACGTCAAATGGCTCCGGGAAGTGCTCAAGTAACGGCAAAACACCAAAAACAAAAAAACGCGGGAAGATTTCCTCCCGCGTTTTTTCATGCCGTTTTTCGCGTTACCCCTTGCCGAAACCGGGGATGTAGAGTTTTTTCTCCAGCCAGGTAAGGAGGAAATTCGCCAGGGTGACCATGAACAGATAGTAGAGGCCAATGGCGAAAAAGACCTCGGTGTAGCGGAAGTACTTGACGGCCAGAATCTTGCCTTCGCCGGTCAATTCGATGAAGGTAATAATGTAGGCCAAAGACGAGTACTTGATAAGGTAGATGATCTCATTGCCGCAGCCGGGCAGCGCGCGCCGCAGGGCCTGCGGCAGGATCACCCAGAGCATCGACTGCAGCGAGGAAAAGCCCAGGGCCTGCGTGGCCAGCAGCTGCCCACGCCGAATGGAGAGGAAAGCGCCGCGCACATACTCCGACTGATAGGCGCCGGTACACAGAATAAAGCCCACAACCGCCGCGGTATATGGAGAAAGATAGATGCCTATGGAAGGCAGCCCGAAGTAAAGCACAAAAAGCTGTACCAGAAGCGGCGTCCCCCGAAACACGGTGGCGTATATGTCGCATGCCTTGCGCAAAGGCAAGGGGCCATAGGCCCGCAGGGTGCCCACCAGCGCGCCCAGACACAGGCCGATGGAGGCGGAAGGAAGTATCAGCCACATGGAGTGCACCAAACCACGGTTCAGCGCCGGTACCACCTGTTTTATAAAAAAGTTCCATTCATCCATGGTCTTACGTTTCGCTTTCCTCGGAAAGTTCGTTCAGTTTCGCGCAGAAGGCCTGCGTGCGGGTGCCACTTTCCGCATCCAGCAGCTCCGCGGGCGAGCCCTGCTCAATAATTTGCCCATTTTGCATGAACAGAATGTCGTCGGCCAAGGTACGGATGAAACCGAGCTGATGCGTGGCCATGATCATGGTCATACCATCCTGGGCCAGATTGCGGATGACGCCCAGCACCTCGCCTATCAGCTCCGGATCCAGCGCCGAAGTCGGCTCGTCCAGCAAAAGCGCTTCTGGATCCATGGCCAGCGCCCGCGCTATGGAGACCCGCTGTTTCTGACCGCCGGAGAGCTGCGACGGATAGAGCGTGGTCTTGTCACCCAGACCAACTCGTTCCAGTTCCCGCATTGCCCTTTCTTCGGCATCCTTGCGCGCTATCTTTTTTACCTTCCGCAGTGCGATGGAAACGTTGTCCAGCGCGTTCAAATGATCGAACAGGTTGAAATCCTGAAAGATCATGCCGACTTTCTGGCGGTAGGCATACAGATCCTGCTTGCGGTGGATCTCTATCTGCTGTTCCTTGAGCCAAATCCGCCCCTCGTCCGGCGGAATCAGAAAGTTGATGCACTGCAGAAGCGTGCTCTTGCCGCCGCCGGAAGGTCCGATAAGCACCTTCAATTCGCCGCGGTGCAACTGAAGCGAGACATCCTTCAGAATCTGCCGTCCCCCCAGCCTTTTGGAAATGTTTTCGACACGCAGTACCATGCTTTGATCTGTCATGTGTCTTCCCTCTTCTCCTTGTTCAGTTCAGGGAATATCCCGGAATGCGGACCTTCTCCTCCAGCTTGCGCAACAGTTTGACGCCTATCCAGGTGAGCGCGAAGTACAGCAGCGCCGCCATCAGGTAGAGCGGCAGATGCTCATAGGTACGGGAGGCGACAAAATGGGTGCGGGCCATGATCTCCGGCGTGCCCAGCGCGTAAGCCAGCGCCGAATCCTTGAGCAGGATGGAATATTCGTTGGAAAATCCGGGGATGGAGAGGCGCAGCGCCTGCGGCAGAATGATCGAGAGAATGGCGCGCCTGTCGCTCATGCCCAGGGCGCGGGCGGCCTTGAGCTGCCCCTGCGGAAGCGACTGGATGGCACCACGGTAGATCTGCGACTGGTAGGCGCCGCTGGTCATGCCCAGCACCAAAATCACCGCGGCAAAGGTGCTCAAGTTGATGCCCAGCACGGAAAACAGTCCGAAGTAGAAAAGAAACAGCAGCACCAGGATCGGCACACCACGGAAAAACCAGACATACAGCCCGACCAGACGCCGCGGCCATGCGCCGCAGTAGACCTGAATGACGGCAAGATTTACGCCAATCAGCAGCCCCAGCAGCATTGCCCCCGTCACCGCGGCAGCAGTCACTCCCGCGCCCCCCAGCAGATAGGGAAAAGAATCGTACAGCACCTGCAAGGTCTTCATCAGATAGGGAAAGGATTCGTGCAACATCTGCAAGATCGTTGTCATTTCGGAAAAACCACCATCCTTTCAACCGGCAATTTGTCACGTCAGCGACGCACATATTACCTGTCACTTGCAGGCGCGCAAACTTTATTTTGAGTTTTTTTCAAAAAAACTCACGGAAGTTTTTGTCAGCGGGATGTGCTTCAACCGACATCGGCCCACTGCAGCAGATGTCCCCAGCGCCGCCGTACCGTTTCACGCACTGTTTTCAGGGAGGGATGGCTGTCGAAATCCGGCTGCTGCGCCAGTTGGAAAGCTTCCTCGCGGGCGGCTTCCAGCAGGGCGCCATCCCGGCGCAGATCGGCCAGGCGCAGGTTGGCGGCGCCGTGCTGACGAAGGCCCAGCAGTTCTCCGGGGCCGCGCAGCCGCAGATCGGCCTCGGCAACGCTGAAGCCATCCGCCGAGCGTTCCATGATCCGGAGCCGCTCCCGGCCAAGCTCGCCGCAGGATTCGGAAACCATCAGCAGGCAGAAGCTGTCGTCCGTGCCCCGGCCGACCCGGCCGCGCAGCTGATGCAGCTGCGAAAGCCCGAAACGATCCGCGTTTTCCACCACCATCACCGTGGCGTGCGGCAGATCGATGCCGACCTCGATGACCGTGGTCGCAGCCAGAACGTCGATCTCATGCGAGCGAAACGCGCGCATGACTTCTTCCTTTTCTGCGGAAGTCAGTCGGCCGTGCAGCAGACAGACCCGCAGATCGGGGAAGATCTCGTCGCGCAGCAAGACAAAATTTTCCTCTGCGGACTGAAGCTGCATCTTTTCCGAAGCCTCAATCAGCGGATAGACGACAAAGGCCTGCCTCCCCTTCGCCACTTCGCGCCGGATCAGGCGGTAGACATCCGCGTGCCGTTCCTCGCCAACGGCACGCGTGACAATGGAACCACGTCCGGGGGGTATTTCATCGATCACCGACAGTGCCAGATCGCCGTAGAGCGTCAGGGCCAGGGTGCGCGGCACCGGCGTTGCGGTCATGACCAGCACATCCGGATGTTCTCCCTTGTCCTGGAGAACGCCACGCTGCAAAACCCCGAAGCGGTGCTGCTCGTCGATGATCGCCAGGCCCAGCCGCGCAAAGCGCACCGTCTCTTCCAGCAACGCATGGGTACCCACCAGCAGATGGATCTGTCCGGCGGCAAGATCCTCCAGAAGCGCGGAGCGTTCCCCGGAACGCACCGAAGCGGTGAGCAGGGCCGCGCGCAGGCCCATGGCCTCCATCCAGGGCCGGATTTTGAGGAAATGCTGGGCCGCCAGCACCTCCGTGGGCGCCAACAGGGCCGCCTGCGTCCCGTTTTCAATGGCGATGAGCGCCGCCATGACCGCCACTACGGTCTTTCCGCTGCCAACATCTCCCTGCACCAGGCGCCGCATCGGCGATTCCGCCATCATGTCGCGTTTGATCTCGCCCAGGACCCGTCTTTGGGCAGATGTCAGCCGATAGGGCAGCAATGCCGCAAGCGCCCTGGTATAGCGGTGCGTCACCTGAAAGGCATATCCCTGTTCCTTCCGGCGCCCGCGGCATCGCAGGGCCAAAGCCAGTTCCAGAAAAAACAGTTCGTCGAAGATGAGGCTCCGGCGGGCGGGATGATCCTCCTGCTCCAACAGGGCGGGATCGTCCTCCAGCGCGGGAAGATGCAGCTGCCGCAGGGCACTGGAAAGCTTTACGAGGCCATGCCGCTGCAGAATAGCCTGGGGGATGGCATTCACAACCGCATCCACATGGCGCTGCGCCACCTTGCGCCAGATACTTTGGGCGGTACTTTGCGCCAGGCCTTCCGTCAGAGGATAGATCGGCAAAATTTCGCCGAAATGTGAGGAAGCGGACAAGTCAAAAGGAGTATTTGCGGCGGCGGACGTTTTCACAAACTCGATTTCCGGATGATCGATCTGCCGAAGACCCGCAAAATTTTTCATTGTTCCAAAGACCAGCAGCTGCCGTCCCGGAACAAATTCCCGCATCAGATAGGGAACGCCGTGAAACCACTTCAGCACCACCTTCGTGCCCGCATCCTCGACCAGTACCTGCATTGGACACTGCTTCGAGCGACAGGGCGCTCTTCCGGACTGCTGCGGCCGGGAAACAACAGTCGCCCGGAATAGTCCCGTTTCACCAAAGGCGATGTCGCCCGCCGGGCGAAGCGTGCGGCGATCCTCGTAGCGCAGGGGCAATGTGCAAAGTGCGTCGGCAACGGTGCGGATATTGATTTTGGCGAGTTTGGCAAGGGTTCGCGGGCCCACCCCGGGGACGGACGCCAGGGAAAGGCTGTCCAGGGAGCTGCCGCTTCCCTCGGTCACAGGTGTTGGCATATCGTCACGCCGAGCAGAAAAAAGCCGGAAAACAGCCGCCTGCGGCGTCCGATTCCGGCAAAAGAAAATCTTTCAATTTTGAAAAAACGGTTCAACTTATTCGTATCTGATGTCAACCACTTCGTAAACCCGGGTGCCGGAAGGCACTTCTATCTGCACTTCGTCATCCATATGGTGGCCGATCAGCGCCCTGCCCACCGGAGAAGTCACGGAAATTTTCCCTTCCTTCAGATCCGCCTCGTCTTCGCCAACAATCTGGTAGGTGACTTCATTTTCGCTCTGCACGTCAAACAGGGTTACCGTCGCGCCGAAAACCACCTTGTCACTGTTCTTGATCGTCTTGGGATCGATGACCTGGGCGCAGGCAATCTTGGCGCTCAGTTCCTTGATGCGCCCTTCCACAAAGCTCTGATGTTCCTTGGCGGCTTCATACTCGGCATTTTCCGAAAGATCGCCATGGCTGCGGGCTTCGGCAATCGCCTGGACCGCATTGGGGCGCTCCACCTTGATCAGGTTGCGCAGCTCTTCCTGCATCCGCTGATAACCCTCCTGGGTCATGGGGATGGAAACATCCATTTTTTCTCTCCTCAAAAACTAAATTGAGCGGGTTTCCCCGCCCTGTTTCATAAAAAAAATATCCTGTTCTCGCAACAGGACGCCGGATGTTATCCCACAGACGCCCCAAACGTCAAGGCCTATCTTGGAAGCGTCCCTTCGGAGCATAAAAAGAATCACGCAACGTCTTCGCCCATCAAGGAAATCTTAACGGGAAAACAGCCAAAGTATCAGAGCGGCCAGCAAGCTCGATCCGACGACACAGATCACCTTCAGGCGGTTGAGTTTGCGCTCCATCTCGCTGCTCATCATCTTCTCGCCCTTCTCCCGCAGCGTTTCCCGCCGCTCTCCCTGGGGGGACGCGGCCTGTCTTCTCTTCTGTTCACCCATATTTACCGCTCCTTTTCGTTTTCTTTCAAGGAACCTGCTCCATGGCCGTCCGCCTGACGCCGCCACTCGATCCGCGCGAAGGCATTATGATTGTGAATGCTCTCCAGACTGAGCGCCTCCACCCGGAACCAGTCGATACGGGAATCCGTCATCAGCCTCTGGGCCAGATTGCGCACCAGATCCTCCACAAAGACCGGGTTCTCGTAGGCATGTTCCGTCAATATCTTTTCATCCTCGCGTTTCAGCAGCGCGTACACCGGCGCCGAAGCCGAGTTTTCCGCCACTTCCACAAGTTCTTCAATATCGATCCGCGTCCCGGAAACGGTGCGCACCTCCACACTCACGGAACCACGCTGGTTGTGCGCCCCATAACGGGACATTTCCTTGCTGCAGGGGCAAAGCGTGGTCACCGGCGCGGTCACCCGCAGCACGGCGTCATCACCTTCCGGCGAGGAGGCGCCCACAAAGGCGCAGCGGTATTCCATCAGTCACGGCGCGCGGCTTACCGGCGCGTATTTTTCAATAAAATAGGGAAAGTCCAGCTCAACCCGGGCGCTTGTCGCCTGCAGCCGTTTCTGCAGCTCATGGGCCATATCCACTGTGGTCTGTAAAGTCACCTGATCGCGGTACGCATTGAGCATCTCGATAAAGCGGCTCATATGCGTTCCCCGGAAATTGTGGGTCAGGTTGACCATCATGGAAACACGGGCTACCGTCTTCTGGCTTCCGGAGCGAGGATCCGGCACGGCAATCGGGTAAAGCAAATCCGTCACGCCCACCTGATCGATAGGAATATTGCGATCATCGGGGCGATTCTGCACATCAATCATTGAAACATTCTCCCGCCCAAATCGTCCATTATCAAAAAACTGTTTCCGTCTCCCAGATAATATATCCTATCATAAAAAAAATTCTTCCCTGTTTTTCAGATTTTTCAAGGAGAACCTCTTTTGCACCGCGATCTCGTGTTTCTGCTGCTCTCTCTGGGGCTGCATCTCCTCGTGTGGCAGGCCACGGCGCGGTTGTGGACGGCATTTCAGCCACCGTCTTCTCCCATTGTCCTGCCCGTGGAGCTGCGCGAAACGTCTCCGCTTCATGAAGCGGCGATGTCCGCTGCAGGCCCTGCCTTGCCCGCGCCCTCTGCCGTACGCAAAACGACACCGCACCAGAAGCCCAAAATGCCGGCAGCCGTGACTTCCCGTTCCGGATCTTCCTCAGCCGCCCGCAAAACCGCCGAACCGCAGCGTGTTCCTGCCGCCAGATCCGCGCCGCCGCGCGCGAAGGCTTCCCATACCCCAGCGACAGAGGAGAAAAAAACGCCCGCTTCAGCAGAGGCAGCCGGCGCCCCTACCGGAAATACTGTCGGACATAACGTCGAAAACAACACCGCAAACATGGAACGGGCTGGCATGAGCTCCAACTCCCAGGAGACGCAAGAAGCCTATCTGCGCCACAACTTCGCCGCCATCCGCGGCGCCATCGAACGCAAACTGCGCTACCCGGCACTGGCACGCCGCCAGGGCCTGAGCGGCCAGGTGCTGGTGAGCTTTGTCGTGGAGCGCAACGGAGGGATTCGCGATCTCCGGGTGCTGAGAGGCTCCGGTTTCGGCCTGCTGGATGACAGCGCGCTCTCTGCGGTTCGGCGCGCGGCGCCCTTTCCACCCGCATCCTCTCCGGTGCGTGTAAGCCTGCCGGTGCGCTACCATTTGAATCCCTGAAAAATAGAAAAAGGAAAGGCCGGAAAAACGGCAGCATCTCCGCCCTTTCCCGGCCTGGACAACATTTCACTCCCCCCGGCTTTGGCCTTTAAAGCCTTCCCCATTGGGGAAGGTGGCCCGCAGGGCCGGAAGAGGTCGGTAACGCCGCCCATCGACCCCTTCAGTCCGCTACGCGGCCAGCTCCCCCAAAGGGGGCGCCAAAGCGCTTACAGATGCGGCCAACGGTTCTTCTGGCGTTTCTCCATCATCTGGTAGGCACAGTATTCGCCGCACATGGTGCAGGCACCGTGTTCCTTGACGCCGGAAGATTCCCGCAGACGCCGGGCCTTTGCCGGATCGATGGAGAGCTGGTACTGGGTTTCCCAGTCCAGCGCCTTGCGGGCACGGCTCATGGCGGCATCCTGCTCCCAGGCACCGGGAATGCCCTTGGCCAGATCGGCGGCGTGGGCAGCCACACGGCAGGCCATGACGCCCTCATGCACATCCGCCACCTCCGGCAGGCACAGATGCTCGGTGGGGGTGACGTAGCAGAGGAAATCGGCGCCGGCCGCCGCGGCAATGGCCCCGCCGATGGCGCAGGTTATATGATCGTAGCCGGGCGCGATATCGGTAACCAGCGGCCCCAGCACATAGAACGGCGCGTTGTTGCACAGGCGCTTCTGCAGCTGGATGTTGGTCCGTACCTGATTGAGCGGCACATGGCCCGGTCCCTCGATCATCACCTGCACGCCGGCCTTCCAGGCGCGCTGGGTCAGCTCGCCCAGAAGAATCAATTCCTGAATCTGCGCGCGGTCGGTGGCGTCGGCAACAGCGCCGGGACGGAAACCATCGCCCAGGGAGAGGCAGGCATCGTAAGGACGGACAATCTCCAGCAGCCGGTCGAAATATTCATAGAGGGGATTTTCCGCGTCGTTGTGGGACATCCACGCCGACGTAAAGGAGCCGCCGCGCGACACCACTTCCATGATGCGCCCCTGCCGATCCATCCGTTCCAGCGTGGAGCGGGTCACGCCGCAGTGCACCGTGATGAAGTCCACGCCGTCATCCAGATGCTTGATAATGCCCTCGAAAATTTCATCCACGGTCATCTCGACAATGGGCTTGCCCTTCTTGCGCACGGTGTCCACTGCCGCCTGATAGAGCGGTACGCTGCCGATGCAGCTGTCCGTCTCGGCGACAATGGCGCGGCGGATGTCGTCCACCGGGCCTCCGGTCGAAAGATCCATGATGGCGTCAGCGCCCGCGGCAACCGCCACCCGCGCCTTTTCCAGCTCCTTGGCAAGATCGGTGTTGTCGCTGCTGGTACCGATATTGGCGTTGATCTTGGTGCGCAGTCCCGCGCCCACCGCCAGCGGCCGGCCATGTCCATGCTTGACGTTGTGGCAGATAATTATGTTGCCGGCTGCGATGCCCTGCCGCAAAAATTCCGGGCTTACGTTCTCCGCAGCGGCGGCGATTTTCATCTCTTCCGTTACGATGCCCTGCCGGGCCTGTTCCATCAAGGTCATGTAAAAATTCCCTTTCTTAAAAAAGTGTTTTTTCGTT
>JAILGY010000083.1:0-25947 GCA_024696325.1 bacterium
TCGCGGGCCATTTCATGGACGGTGTCATGGATGGCGTCGAGATTCAGCTCCTTGGCGCGTTTGGCCAGATCGGTCTTGCCGAGGGTGGCGCCATTCTCGGCATCCACACGCAGCTGCAGGTTCTTCTTGGTGGAATCGGTAATAACCTCGCCCAGCAGTTCCGCAAACTTGGCGGCATGTTCCGCTTCCTCGAAGGCGGCCTTTTCATAGTAGGTGCCGACTTCCGGATAGCCTTCCCGGTGCGCTACCCGGGCCATCGCCAGGTACATGCCGACTTCGCAGCATTCGCCCTGGAAGTTGGCGCGCAGGTCCTTGAGGATGTCCTCACGCACGCCCTTGGCGATACCGACGGCATGCTCGGCGGCCCAGGTCATCTCGGCATCCTGACGCTGGAATTTTTCGGCGGGAGCCCTGCAGACCGGGCAGAACGGCGGGGGATTGTCGCCTTCATGCACATAACCACAGACCATACATACATATTTTGCCATTGCATTTCTCCTTTGTTGTTTTTTTCGGATGAATGACTACTTATCCTTCTTCTCTTCTTCCTGAAGCTTGAATTTGTCGGCCGGAGCCCTGCACACCGGACAAAGCGCCGGCGGTTTCTCACCCTCATACACGTAACCGCAGACCAGACAGATGTACTTTGCCATGGTTCTTCTCCTTTTCGTTCAAGATTGAAAGTTGAGGGACTTCTCTCGTTCCGGAAAAATCTTGACCAATATAGTCTTCTTTCTTGTGAACTGCAAGAAGTCTCTCCCAAATATTTACTTGACGCCGAAGATGACCTGGGGGCCTTCTCCCGGCACCTTGGGCGTTCCGATAACGATTCGTTTTTCCAGATCCGGACTCAGCTTGACAAGCGCTTTCTTGAGGACCTGGGCCCGTTCTTTGGCCAGTTGCTTCAGCGCATTGTCGTCTTTCACGAAGTGGGTGCGGATCTGTTCCAGCATCTCTTCGGCGGGCAGCCTCTTGGTGCGGCCGAAGACGCCCTTGGCCTTGTCGAAGGGTTGTTCCGCGTAAACCTCGAACAGGAGATCCTCATACTCGTCGGCATCGTTTTCCGCCGAGACGTCCAGGGCCTCCGGATCAACGCCGTCACGTTCCTTTTTGGAAAGCGACTCGTATTTGAGCTGCCGCATCCGGCGGCCGACATAGGCATCCGCCAAATGCTGGCGATCCTCTTCGTCGGCCTGCGGTTCCAGGACCAGCGTGATCTGGTTCCGGGCTTTCAGCAGTTTTACGACATTTGGCAGGTGATGGATGTTGTTCGCGATCAGGCGGCTGTCGCCCGGAGCGAAGATCACCCGGTCCGAACCCTCCTCGTCCGCGCCGCCGCCGAGGCCGACCATGCCGCCTATCATCTTGAAGGGAGAGGCGACCGCCTTGATCAGCAGGTTGCTGATGGTTTGCAGCACGATGCCGCCAATGCTGAAACTGGGGTCGTTCAGATTGCCATTGACGGGCAGGGTCAGGCGAATGTTGCCGGAAACGTCTTTCAGCAGTTTGAGTCCCAGTTCAATCGGCAGGTTGGGAGCGTTCGGCGAAGGGACTTTCTTTCCAAGTTCCAGGCCGTCCAGCATGATCTTGTGACTGGAATCAAGTTTTCCCTGATTCAGCTTGATGTCGCTTTCCAGCCCGAACGTGCCCTTGCTTAGGGGATAGGCGATGTAGCGGCTCGACATGGGCGAGAATATGGGCATCTTCAGGGACTTCAGGGACGTTTTTATGTCGCCGGTGAGATCCTTGGCAAAGGGCTGCAGGGTTCCCTCGCCCTTAAGCGGCGCGTTGTTGAATTCCCCGGAAAAAGCCAGTTTCGCGGTGCTGTTCGGCTTTGTCTCCAGTCCCTTCAGCGTCAGTTTCAGCTTGTTGAGCTGCTGGATCATGGCCGGCTTGTAGCCGTTGTCCTTGACCTGGGCGCTGCCGTCGGTGATTTCCAGCAGGTTGATCTTCATGTAGAGCGGTGGCCCGGAAGCGGCGGATTTCGCGGCGGGCGCAGGAGCGGCCGCCTTTTTGCCGCCGGATTTGCCGCTGGCCTTGGCATCGGCCTTGGTGGTGTCGGGCGGCATCAGCGCCGCGATATTGGTGTTCCCCTTGGCGTCAAGCGTAACGTTGAGGCGGGGTTTTTGCACGAGCATCCGGTCGATGGTGTAGCGCTGCCGCTCGGTGTCGAGGTCCATCCCCTGGAGATTCAGGGCGCGCAGCGACGCGAATTCTTGCTTGTTGCCGAGCAGGGAGAGATTTTCCACGGAGCTCTGCCCCTTGATTGTGACGGCCGGCCCCGCCTTGGTGGTTTTCAGCAGGGTTTGCAGCGCCATGGAAAGCGAACCCGATTTCAGGCGCAGGGCCTGCGAAACATCGTTGCTCAGGATCGGCGAAAAGGGTTGCAGATTGAACTTGTCGGTCTGGATGCGCATGTTCATGTCCAGCGGCTCCAGCACCAGCTTGCCGTTCAGGTTCACGCTGCCGCCCTTTTCGTTCTGTCCGCTGAGTTTGATGTCCAAAGGCGTTTTGGGCGTGGCGGTGTCGAAGTTGCTCACCTGGGCGGCGAGGTTCTGCAGGATGAACACCGAATTTTCCCTGTCTCCCTCCAGGGCGATCGCAACCTGTCCCTGGTTCAGCCGGATGTCGGGCACTCTTGCCTGCCAGGGTTTGGAAGAGGCGTCGGATTTTTGGGAGGCCGCCGCGGTTTTTTCCGCGCTGCCGGAGCTCTGCGCACCGGGGCCCGCCTGTCCCTGCGGACCGAACTGCGGCAGATCGATTGCACCGTTTTTGAGGCGTTTTAACTGGATGTTCGGTTGGTTGATCAGCAGCTGTTTGACACTTGCCTGCTGCTTGGGAACGTTGACCTCGATGCCGTTCAGCGCCAGTTCCCCCAGCTTGAAGAAGGCCTGCCGGGTATCGTTGCGCACGACGGAAAGCGTCTTCAGGCTGGTTTCGCCATTTTTGAGCAGGATTACGAGTTCCTTTTCCGGCTGGCTGACTTCCAGCTGGCCCTTGCAGCCGAAGGTGCCCTTTTCCAGCGTCAGCGGCACCTTGAAGGCGTTGACGTAGGGCTGGAAATCGGGCAGGGACACGCCATCGATCTTCGCGGTCAGTTTGCCGTCCAGCGGAGCCAGCGCGATGCCGCCATCAACCGCCAGCTGGGTTTTTTTGTTGAGCGTCAGGGCGCAGTTGAGCTTGGAGATGGTCTTGTCAAAGGGGAATTCCAGATCGTCCAGCGTGATGTTCAGGCCGTCCACCTGGAAGTTGAAATTTTTGACGATCTTTTGGTCCGTAAGGACGATCTGACCATCCTTGAAGGCGAAGTGCTTGAGATGGATGGGCAGAGCGGGTTCGCTTTTGGTCTGGGCGGCCTCGGCATCCTTTTTCTTGTCGGTCTGGGCTGCGGGTTTGGCATTCGGCTGGGGTTTGAGCCAGGTCTGCCAGTTGATCTCGCCGTTTTCCAGAAGCGTCAACCAGGCTTTAAGGCCCTGGATTTCAAAGGTGTTGATGGTCATCCCTTCCTGCGTATTGACGCTGCCGTCCAGATCCACCACGAGTTTGGGCAGCTGCAGCGCGTCTTTCCCATCCGGCGCCTTTATTTCCAGGTTGTCCACGCTCGAAGTGCCTTTCAGTCCGATGCGCATCCCGGTTTTCATGTCGCGCAGCATGCTCAGCACAAGTTTGCTGGAAAAGGTTCCCTTGTTCAGCTTGGCGGTGGTGAAGGGGGCCAGGTACGGCTGCAGCCTGGTCAGATCGAAGCTGTCCAGGTTGATGTTGAACTCGGTGCGCGCATCGTCGGCAAAGGGCGTGAGCTTGCCATCCAGATGGAAGGGGCGGTCATTGACGATGGCCTTGAACAGGACATTCATCAGTTCCTGGCGGTGGTGCTTCAGCGTGGAGGTAAAGGGTACCGAGAGGTTGATGTCGGTGATGGTGTGGTTCGTCTTGCGAATGCCGTCGTGGAACTTGAGTTCGCCATTGCTCAGAAGGAAATAGTTGACCACGATGCCGAACAGGTTGTTTCCATCCTTTTTCTGGTCTTTTGCTTCCGCTTTTTCTTCGGTTTGCGGCTTTTTCCCCTTCTGCGCCTTTTGCTCGTTTTCCGCTTTTTCTTTCATCTTGGCGGTCAGATCCATGAACGAAAACTGGCCGTTGGGGCGCAGTTCCACGTCGACGACCGGCCGGACGAAGCTGATCTGGCTGATCACCGGCGCAAACCGTGAAATGGTTTGAGGGCTCAGCCCCACGTTGAACTGCTCAAGGCTGAAGAATTCCTTGCCGTTGGGCAGGGGAATCCGCAGCTTGTCCAGGGTCAGGTCGAAGGTGTAGGGATTGAAGCTGACCTTCCCCAGGGTGCAGTTGCTCCCCAGATTTTTGGAGAGCTGTTTTTCCGCGACACTGCGGAGAATGGGCGGCACAATCAGCCCCATGACAATGCCCCAGAGGGCGAGCAGAATGACAATCCAGATGAACAGCTTCAGGATTCTCCGTCGCCAGGTGTGGGTTGGAAGTTTTTCGACCATGGCGTTCCTCCTCTATGAACAAAGATAAAGAAAACAGTGCCGTGCCTTTCGGAGATCGTGACGGCACAAAGCAGATTAAGAGTACCAGAAGAAATATATATCTTCGCAAAAATTGGGACAAAAGAACAGGTGCTTTAACTGTATCTTTTTACTGTTTTCGGCCGGATTTCATGGAAAAGGGCGGAGAGTTTGCGAGCCATACGCCCACAAGCCAAAGCGACAGGCCCAGCGCAATGCCGGCGCAGTCCAGATAGAAGTCGCGCAGAAGCGGTGTGCGTCCGGGGACAAAGAACTGCATCATCTCCGTACCGCCGGCGGCAAGTGTGAGTTCAAGCGGTATCTGGCGTCTCCTCTGGGCGGGGACAGTGCGCAAAAGGGTGATGGCCAACAGGGCAAAGAGCACGAAATGCCCGAATTTGTTGATCTTGTAAATGATGCGCGCGGCGGCCCGGTTCCAGGCCAAGGGGCGCATCGGTGGCTTTTTTGCGTTGTCCTGGCCGGTGATAATGGTGCGGGAGATGGTGTAGGAGCGCTTTTTGGTCTCGGTGACCAGTTTTTGACGGAAGGTATTGGGGATAAGGCTGCCCACCAGTACGGTAGCCAGCAGGATGCCGGAAAGAACACGGCGCCTGGACGCGCGCAGCGGCGAAACGAACAGCCATGCCAGATAGAGAAGCCAAAGCGGCAGAAGCACCCATGCGGCCAGCGTCTTCGGCACAATCTGCCAGACGCTTTGGGCCAGTGTTGCGCCCGCAAGCAACGCGAAAAAAAAGCAGTGAAGCGCCGCTGTTCTCATGCCGGGATCCTCTCCAGGTCATCATGGCGAAAAGAAAAAATACCCTGCTTACATAATAACCACTTTAAACGAAAGAGTCCCGCTCTATTTCTCTTTGTAGTGCAGCGGAAGCGGGGGGAAGGCAGGAACAGGCTCCCGGCGGAAGATCCGCAGTTTGAGGACAAAAGGGGCGCCATGTTGACAAGCGAAACCCGGATGGTTAGCTTTTTGATGGAGATTTCTTGAATATGGGCGCCGGTTTTCATTGGAAAAAGGCGTTTCCCGGCGCCGCGGATGGATCGCATCCTCTTTGGGGGAGGTTAGAATATGAGTGAAGACGAAAAAAACGATTTTGAACCTGAGATGGAAAAAGACGGTTCCGTATCCGATGAGGAAAAAGACCATTCCACATCCGATGCGGAACAGGACAAGCCTTCGGCGGGTACGGCGACCGTTCCCGAAGATGGGCTGGTGATTGCCGCTTCGGAATTGCCCGATCTGATACCGGTTATTCCCATTCGTCCCCGTCCCGCGTTTCCCAACCTGTTCATCCCCATTACCATTACCGGCAAGGGGCGGATTAATGCGCTCAAACGGGCGCTCAACACGCCGCACCGGGCCCTGGGGCTGATCCTGGCGCGAAATCCGGAAGCGGAGGACAGTGTTGACAATTTCTGCCGGGTTGGCGTGGGCGGCACGGTGGTCAAGATTATCCAGGTGGACGAGGATACCGCCAACTTTCTGTTCAACTGCCAGGAGCGTTTCAGCGTCCGCAACATTGTGCTGACCAGGGGGATTTTCTTTGCGCAGGTCGAGTATCATCCGGCTCCGGAACTGCCTCCGAGCCGGGAGCTGAAGGCCTACTCCATGGCGATTATCGCCGCGCTGAAGGAATTGGTGCAGATCAACCCGCTCTATTCCGAAGAGATCAAGACTTTCCTGACCCGTTCCAGCATGGGCGATCCCGGGAAGCTGGCCGACTTTGCCGCCAACCTTACCACGGTGGAAGGCGCGGAGCTGCAGCAGCTGCTGGAAACCTTCGACGTGCGCAAACGGGTGGACCGCGTGCTGGTGCTGCTGAAGAAGGAGCTGGATATTTCCCGTCTGCAGAGCAAGATCGCCAAGCAGATCGAGGAGAAGATGTCGCAGCAGCAGCGGGAATTCTTCCTGCGCGAACAGCTGAAGGGGATAAAGAAGGAGCTGGGTCTGGAAAAGGAAGGCAAGGAAAGCGATGTGGAGAAGTTTGAGGAGCGCCTCAAGAAGCTGACGCTCAACGAGGAAGCGGAAAAGGCGGCCCGCGAGGAGCTGGAGAAGCTGTCGCTGATGGAGTCGTCCTCCGCGGAATACATCGTGAGCCGCAACTATCTGGACTGGCTGACCTGTCTGCCCTGGGGCAAGTACAGCAAGGATTCCTACCATCTGGAGCGGGCGCACAAGATCCTCAATCGCGACCACTATGGGCTGGATGACGTCAAGGAACGGATTCTGGAGTTTATCGCCGTGGGAAAGATGAAGGGCGATATTTCCGGTTCGATTCTCTGTCTGGTCGGTCCGCCGGGCGTGGGCAAGACCTCGGTCGGGCGCAGCATCGCGAGCGCCCTCAACCGCTCGTTTTACCGTTTTTCGCTGGGCGGCATGCGCGACGAGGCGGAGATCAAGGGGCATCGCCGCACCTACATCGGGGCATTGCCTGGGCGTTTCATTCAGGCGATAAAGGTGGCGGGCACCTCCAATCCGGTGATCATGCTGGACGAGATCGACAAGATCGGTGCCTCCTATCAGGGCGATCCGGCGTCGGCGCTGCTGGAAGTCCTGGATCCGGAACAGAATTCGTCGTTTCGCGATCACTATCTGGACGTGCCCTTCGATCTGTCGCATGTGCTGTTTATCGCCACCGCCAACCAGCTGGACACCATTCCCGCGCCGCTGCTCGACCGGATGGAGGTCATCCGGCTGGCAGGCTATATCCTGGAAGAAAAGGTGGAAATCGCCAAACGCTACCTGGTGCCGAAAAACCTGACCGCGCATGGCCTGAAACGGGGCCAGGTGTCGCTGAAGGCCGACACGCTGACTGCCATTATCAACGACTATGCCCGGGAGGCCGGCGTGCGCGGGCTGGAGAACCGTATCAAGAAGATCATGCGCCGCGCGGCCATGAAGATCGCCAAGGGGGAGGCCACCAAAGTCGTCCCGCAGTGCAAGGACCTGCAGGAATATCTCGGCAAGCCGGAATTTGTCGAGGACGAGGTGTTTACCGGCGTCCTTGGCGTGGCCACCGGGCTTGCCTGGACCAGCCTGGGTGGCGCGACATTGCAGATCGAGGCAACGTCCACGCCGAGCAAGACCAAGGGCTTCAAGCAGACCGGCCAGCTGGGAGCGGTCATGGTGGAGAGTTCCGAAATCGCCTATAACTATGTGAACACGCATCTCAAGGAAAACGGCGTGAAGGAAGACTATTTCGATACCCACTTCATCCATCTGCATGTGCCGGCGGGCGCGACGCCGAAGGATGGCCCTTCCGCCGGCGTTACCATGGCCACCGCGCTGATCTCCCTGATCCGCGGCATACCGGTGCGGGAAAAGCTGGGAATGACGGGCGAACTGACGCTGACCGGCAAGGTCTTTCCCATTGGCGGCCTCAAGGAAAAGACCATCGCGGCGCGCCGGGTCGGCCTGAAAACCCTGATCTTTCCGGAAGGGAACCGCAAGGATTTCGAAGAATTGCCGGACTATTTGAAAGAAGGACTGGAAGTGCATTTCGCGAAAGAGTATGAGGATGTACGGCGCATTGCCTTCCCGGAGAACACGGGCGGCGAAAATGGCGACACATCGTCCGCCTCCTGAAAGGAGGCGTGAAGGAGGGCGGCGCGGTGAGCAGGCGGCCGCCCTTTTGTGATTTTTCTAATAAAAATACGCATGAAAAAGAGAGGATAGGCATGAGAGTTTTATCCGGCATTCAGCCTTCGGGATCGCTGCATTTGGGCAACTACTTCAGCATGATGAAGAAGATGATCGAGCATCAGGAAAAAGCGGAGCTGTTCTGCTTCATCGCCAATTACCACGCCATGACCAGCGTGCCCGACGGCAAGACGCTGGCGCGCGGCACGCTGGAGGCGGCGACCAATTTCCTCGCTCTGGGGCTCGATCCGGAAAAATCGGTGTTCTGGGTGCAGTCCGATGTGATGGAGGTGCAGGAACTGGCCTGGGTGCTTTCGAATTTTACGCCGATGGGGCTTCTGGAGCGCTGCCACAGTTACAAGGACAAGGTTGCCAAGGGCATTGCCGCCAATCACGGGCTGTTTGCCTATCCGGTGCTAATGGCGGCCGACATTCTGCTGTACCAGAGCGAAGTGGTGCCGGTGGGCAAGGATCAGAAGCAGCATGTGGAAGTCACCCGCGACATCGCCATCAAGTTCAACAACGAGTACGGCGAGGTGTTTGTCCTGCCGGAACCGGAGATCGACGAGAACGTCGCCACAGTGCCCGGTCTGGACGGCCAGAAGATGAGCAAGAGCTACGGCAACACCATCAATCTGTTTCAGGACGAGAAGACGCTGCGCAAGCAGATCATGCGTATCGTCACCGATCCCACGCCGGTCGAGGAGCCCAAGGATCCGGACAAGTGCACGATCTTCCAGATCTACCGGCTCTTTCTCGACGCCGGGCAGCAGGAAGCGCTGCGCAAGCGCTACCTGGCCGGCGGCATGGGCTATGGCGAGGTGAAGGAGGAGCTGTTTGTGACGATCCGCGACTTTTTCGCACCTTTTGCGGAAAAACGCGCCGACTTGATGGCCCATCCGGAACATATACGTGAAATATTGGCCAAAGGAGCGGAGAAGGCGCGCTTCGTGGCCCGCAAAACACTTTCCAAGGTGCGGAAAAAGACCGGGCTGATATACTAATAGGGTAATAGGGGGTCCGGTTTCCAACTCCCCCGGTCACCTGTGGTGCCAGCCTCCCTCGGGAAGGGGTGCCGGTTCACCATGTTCCGTGACGTGGGCGCTTGAGGGTTTGGCGCCAGCGCTCATGAAAGACGATAAAGGAATGAACCCATGTTTTTGTCTTCATTTGTAAAGAAACTGTTTGGCAGCAAGAACGACCGGGAGCTGAAAAAGCTCCTCCCGCTGGTGGGCCGGATCAATGCCATGGAAGAGGAGATGCGGGCCTTGAGCGACGCGCAGCTGGCGGCGAAAACGCCGGCCTTCCGGCAGCGGCTGGACAACGGCGAGCCGCTGCGGAACCTGCTGCCGGAAGCCTTCGCGGTGGTGCGTGAGGCGAGTTGCCGCACACTGGGAATGCGGCACTTCGATGTGCAGCTCATCGGCGGCATGGTGCTGGACAGCGGCAAAATCGCCGAGATGAAAACCGGCGAGGGCAAGACGCTGGTGGCAACATTGCCCTGCTATCTCAACGCGCTGACCGGCAAGGGTGTGCATGTCGTGACCGTCAACGACTACCTGGCGCGCCGCGACTCCGAGTGGATGGGCACCATTCACCGTTTTCTGGGATTGACCGTGGGCTGCATCGTGCACGATCTGTCCGATGCGGAACGGCAGGAGGCCTATGGCTGCGACATCACCTACGGCACCAACAACGAGTTCGGCTTCGACTACCTGCGTGACAACATGAAATTCGCTCTGGACGAATACGTCCAGAGGGATCTGAACTACGCCCTGGTGGACGAGGTGGACTCCATCCTCATCGACGAGGCCCGGACCCCGCTCATCATTTCCGGCCCCAGCGAGGATTCGAGCGAGCTCTACTACACGGTGGACCGCATCATTCCCGCCCTGCAGAAGGGCGAGGTGATCGAGAAGCGCGACAGCTCCTCCATCGGCCCGCTGATCCAGAAGGAGTACACCGGCGATTTCACCGTCGACGAAAAATCCAAGAGCTCCACGCTGACCGAGCAGGGCGTTGCCAAGGTGGAGAAGATGCTGGGCGTCCAGAACCTGTACGACTCCTCCAACATCGAGCTGCTGCACCATGTGGAGCAGGCGCTGCGGGCTCATGCGCTCTACCGCCGCGACGTCGACTATGTGGTGAAGGACGGCGAGGTGCTCATCGTCGACGAGTTCACCGGCCGCCTGATGCCGGGGCGGCGCTGGAGTGACGGCCTGCACCAGGCGATAGAGGCCAAGGAGGGCGTGAAGATCGAAAGCGAAAACCAGACGCTGGCGACCATCACCTTCCAGAACTACTTCCGCATGTACAAGAAGCTGGCCGGCATGACCGGTACCGCGGATACCGAGGCGGCGGAGTTCAGCGAGATCTACAAGCTGGATGTGGTGGTCATCCCCACCAACATGCCGATGATCCGCGAGGACATGTCGGATGTCATCTACAAGACCGAGCAGGAGAAATTCAATGCGGTCATCGAGGATGTCATCCAGTGCCACGAGAAGGGCCAGCCGGTGCTGGTGGGCACCATCTCCATCGAGAAGTCGGAGCGGCTCTCCGGAATGCTGAAACGGCGCGGCATTCCGCACAACGTCTTGAACGCCAAGCAGCATGAGCGGGAGGCTGAGATCGTCGCCCAGGCCGGGCGCTTCGGCGCGGTGACCATTGCGACCAACATGGCCGGCCGCGGCACCGACATCATTCTGGGCGGCAATCCGGAGATGCTGGCCCGGCGCGAGGCGCGTCCCGAGGAAGAGGGCGGCCCGACCGTGGAGGAACTGCTGCCGGGACTGAAGGCGCGCTGCGCCGAAGAGCGGGAGAAGGTGCTGGCCGCGGGCGGCCTGTACATTCTTGGTACCGAGCGGCACGAATCGCGGCGCATCGACAACCAGCTGCGCGGCCGTTCCGGCCGTCAGGGCGACCCTGGCCGCAGCCGTTTCTACCTGAGCCTGGAGGACGATCTATTGCGGATCTTCGGTTCGCAGCGTGTCGCCACCGTCATGGACAAGCTGAAGATCCCCGAAAACGAGCCGATCGAGCACCGCTTCATCAACCGCGCCATCGCCAACGCGCAGAAGAAGGTGGAGGAGCACAACTTCGACATCCGCAAGCAGCTCATCGAGTACGACGACGTCATGAACAAGCAGCGCGAGGTGATCTACAGCCAGCGCCGCGAAATCCTCGAGGACAAGGGCATCCCGGAACTGGTGAAGGGGATCATGGCCGAGGTCATCGGCGACATGGTGGCGACCTTCTGTCCGCCCAAGACCAAGCAGGCCGACTGGAACTGGGAGGGGCTGGGCAAGGACTTCCGGGATCTGTTCGCGATAGCGCCGGTTCTGCCGGAGGACACCGGCGAAATTTCCGACGCGGATCTGGAAAAATCCTTGTACGAGCAGGCACTGGCGCGGCTGGACGAGCGGGAGGTGGAATTCTCGCCGGAGCTGATGCGGCGCCTGCAAACCATGCTGCTGCTCCAGACCATTGACGGCCAGTGGAAAGATCATCTCCTGTCGCTGGATCATCTGCGTGAGGGCATCGGCCTGCGCGGTTACGGCCAGCGCAATCCCAAGGAAGAGTACAAGAAGGAGGCCTACGGCCTGTTCATGGAGATGATGGGGCGTATCCGCCAGGAATTCCTGACGCATCTGTTCCGGGTGCGGATCCTCAGCGAGGAGGAGGTGGAGCGGAACCGCCGCGAGGAGGAAGAGCGCCAGAGACGCATCTTCGAAGCCATGGCCAACAACGGTGAGGAAGGCAAGAAGCCGGCGGCGCGTGCGGACAAGAAAATCGGTCGCAACGCTCCCTGCCCCTGCGGCAGCGGCAAGAAGTACAAGCACTGCTGCGGCAAGTGAGGCCGGGCGATCGGAACTGGCAAGGGCAGTTTGTTTTGTCATTCCGGGGCCGTGAGATCGAAGAATCTCCCGGTGTAGGGGGTTCTTCACTTTGTCCGGAATGACGGAGAAAGTTGTCATTCTGAGGCCGTCAGGCCGAAGAATCTCCGAATTTTTGACGCATACAGAACAGGAGAATGCTTATGACACAGGAGACCGCGGCTCAGGTTCGCGGATTTCGCTTCGCGTCGCTTGCGGCGGGCATCAAGGTATCCGGCGCGCCGGATCTGGCGCTGATCTTTTCCGAAACGCCGGCGCATTGCGCGGCGCTCTTTACCAGCAACCGGGTCAAGGCGGCGCCGCTTCTGGTTTCCGAACCTCGGGTGAAAAAGGGCTTTTGCCAGGCGGTGCTGGTCAACAGCGGCAACGCCAACGCCTGCACCGGCGAGGCCGGCCTTGAGGACGCCCGGCGCTGCGCGCGCCTTGCGGCCCAGGCGCTCAATATCGACGAGGAACTGGTGACGGTGTCCTCCACCGGCGCCATCGGCCATGCGCTGCCGATGGAGAAGTTTGAACGCCACGTTCCGCAGCTGGCGAAATTGCTCTCCGCGGACGGCGCGGACGGCTTTGCCAAAGCCATCTGCACCACCGACGCCTTTGTCAAGGTCGCGCGGGCACAGGGGGACGGCTACACGATCTTGGGCATCGCCAAGGGCGCGGGGATGATTCATCCCAACATGGCCACGATGCTCGCCTACGTGATGACCGACGCCAATGTGGAGCGCGGTTTTCTGGACAGGGCGCTGCACCATGCCGCCGAGTACTCCTTCAACCGCATCTCGGTGGATGGCGATACCTCCACCAACGACACGCTGCAAGTCCTGGCCAACGGCGCCTCCGGTTTGCCGGAAATAACCGAAGGAAGCCCCCTGGCCGCGGCCTTCCAGGAGCGGCTTACCCAGGTTTGCCTGGATCTGGCCAAGATGATGGTCAAAGACGGCGAGGGCGGCACCAAACTGGTGCGCGTGCAGGTGGAAGGTGGCGCCACGGAGCTGGAGGCGCTCAACGTGGCGCGCCATGTTGCGACTTCAACCCTGCTCAAGGCGGCGTTTTTTGGCGCGGATCCCAACTGGGGACGGGTCATGGCGGCGGTTGGTTCGTCCGGCGAGGAAGTCGATCCGGATCGTATCGATGTGCGGTTTGAGGATGTGACGCTGGTGCGCAACGGGCAGAACACCGGCGAAGAGGCCCGCGAGCGGGCGCGCGCGGTGCTGCAGGGGCCGGAGTTCACCGTGACGGTGGATCTGCATCGCGGCTCCTCCTCGGCATACTACTACATGTCGGATCTGACCTACGATTACGTCAAGATCAACGCGGAGTACCACACCTGATCGCCGAAGTGGTCCGGAACCTTGTTCATGCTTTTTCAGGGGCGGTTGGAAGAATTTTCCAGCCGCCTTTTCTGTTTGAAGAAACGCTGCCGCCATCTTGCGGTGAAGGAATTTTCCCTTTTTTCCGATGGAAGAGCTTACCTCCGTTTGCTTCGCGCCTTGCAGTATTTCCTGCCTCTGATAAAATATTGTGCATTCAAAATTTTTGACACAAATGCCACTTTTTGAAGATGAGAACGCATAACATGCTGATAGAACGTAGAAATTACGTTGAGGCTTTGGACAGGCGAAAGGGCAACGGATTGGTGAAGGTGATCACCGGCATCCGCCGCTGCGGGAAATCCTTTTTGCTTTTCGAGTTGTTCAAAAAACACCTGCTTGATGCCGGAATCGCTCCGGCGAACATCATTGAAATTGCCTTTGACTCGCGCAGCAACCGGCCATTGCGTGATCCGGACGCGCTCTGCGCCTACCTGGACAGCCGCATTGCGGGCAAGGACCGCTGCTTTCTTCTGCTCGACGAAATCCAGCTTGTCGAAGACTTCGAATCCGTATTGAACCAGTACATGCGCGTTCCCGGCATTGACCTGTATGTGACCGGCAGCAATTCCAGGTTTCTCTCCTCCGACATCATCACCGAGTTTCGTGGCCGGGGCGATGAGGTCCGTGTCCGCCCCTTAAGCTTTGCGGAGTTCCTGCCCGCGCACGGGGGCGGTGTCCGGGATGCCTGGCGCGACTATTACACCTTCGGCGGTCTGCCCCACGTGCTTACGCTGGACGACGATCGGCAAAAGGTTGCCTATCTCGGTTCCCAGTTCCTCCAGGTCTATTTTGCCGATGTACTTGAACGCCGTGAAATTGCTCACGCGAATGAACTCGACGAACTGGTGAACGTTCTGGCCTCGGCCGTGGGCTCACTCACCAACCCTACACGCATCGCCGATATTTTCAGAAGTGTGAAGCGGGTGAACATCGCGCCGGGAACGGTGAAATCCTATATAGGTTTTCTTCAGGATGCTTTCCTCATCGAACGCGCCCTGCGCTTCGACATCAAGGGCAACCGCTATATCAACACGCCTGCCAAGCACTACTTCACCGATCTGGGCCTGCGCAACGCGCGGCTGAACTTTCGGCAGCAGGAAGAGAACCACATCATGGAAAACATCATTTTCAACGAACTGCGGCTGCGTGGTTTTGCCGTGGATGTGGGCGTAGTCGAGGAGCGGAGCCGAGACGGGGAGGGAAGGGCCGCCCGCAGGCAGCTTGAAGTCGATTTTGTGGCAAACCAGGGCAACAGCCGCTACTACGTGCAGTCCGTCTATGCGGCGGATGAGCAAAAACGTGCCCAGGAACGGGCCGCGCTCCTGCGCATTGACGATTCGTTCAAGAAGATCATCGTGACCGGCGACGACGCCCGGCCCAAGCGTGACGACAAGGGATTCGTCATTATGGGCATCACGGATTTTTTGCTGGATCCCAACAGCCTCGACTATTAGGTAGAGCTGAAATTTTTGACACAAATGCCACTTTTTGAAGATGGGAGTATCAAGAGAACTGACTATGAAAATTCAATACGCGTCCGACCTGCATCTGGAATTTTCCGACAACACCGCGTGGCTGCGCGAACACCCCCTGAAGGTGGCGGGCGAGGTGCTCGTGCTGGCGGGCGACATCGGCGTTCTCGGCCATGCCAGCTATACGGCGCATCCGTTCTGGGACTGGGCTTCCGAACAGTACCGGCAGGTCATTGTCCTGCCGGGGAACCACGAATTTTATCTGAACTATGATCTTGACAGCATGATTGACGGCTGGCAGCTGGAAATCTGCAAGAATGTGCATTGCCGGTACAACGCCGTCGTTCCGCTGACGGACGGCATCGATCTGATCGTCACTACCCTGTGGGCGAAGATAGGGGAACCCCATGCCGGCATGACGGAACGCTGTGTTGCCGATTTCCACCGGATCATGCAGGGTGGCAGACGCCTGGATGTTGACCGCTTCAATGCCGAGCACGAACGTTGTTTCAGGTTTCTGCGGGATGCGGTCGCGGCGAGCCGGGCCCGGCACATTGTGGTGGCCACCCACCATGTGCCGTCGTATCTGCTGACTGCCAAGACCTTTGTGGGGAGCCTCATCAACGGCGCCTTCACGGTGGAACTGGGCGGTTTCATTGAAGCTTCCCCGATTGAATGCTGGATTTACGGCCACTCCCACCGCAACATCGACAGCGTTATCGGCACAACCCGCTGTCTTTCCAATCAGTTGGGCTATGTCGCCCACGGCGAGCACGGAACCTTTGACGCAGGAAAAGTCATCGAAATTGGGTAGCGGAGCGGCCCCGTCAGTGTTGTTCGCGCCTCGCTGCGTTTCGCATCTGGAAATAAATGAAAAGAGCTCGTTTGTTAAACAATTGTCAGTCCGTTTATAGTTTGATCACGTCGGCTAAAAACGCGCCCAAGAACGGATCGCGCTGCTGCACATCGACGATTCGCTCAAAAAAATCATCGTGACTGGCGACGACGTCTGGCCCAGACGCGACGACAAGGGATTTGGCATCATGGGATTTTTGCTGGATCCCAATAGTCTCGACTTTTAGGTATCTGAATTTTTTTGGCGCAAATGCTATTTTTTTCAAACGGATGCATTCGCTGATTTAACATGTCGAAATCTTGACTGTGTGATTACAATGTATTCTGCCTCGACTGAGGTGAAGGCTGTCAAGAATCGTAATGGCCAAGATAAATTGTAATTGAGCAAACGAGCAAGGATACAGCCTATGAGTACGGAAGCTGATGCCCGCATATTGATTGACAAGTTGCTTGAGCAGGCTGGTTGGCATATCACCAACAAAGCGCAGGTTTCTACGGAGGAAGCCGCTGCAGACGGCCGCGCTGATTATCTTTTGAAGGATACCCGGAGTCGTCCGCTTGCAGTCCTTGAGGCTAAGCGTTTTGCCATTGATCCATATACAGCCAAGGAACAGGCTAAGGCGTATGCCCTGATGTTGAAAGCACCTTTTATTCTCCTGAGCAATGGCAAGGAACACTATTTCTGGGATTATACCGATGGCGATGCCCGGCCGGTGATGGGTTTTCCCAACCAGGCCGATCTTGAACGGAGAGCCAATATCAAGATCCATCGCAAGGGAGATATCCGGCAAAGCCTTTCCCTGTACCCTTTGCCATGTCGTTTCGATTTCAAAGGCGAAGAGATTGAGGCACGTCCCTACCAGTTGGAGTGTCTTCGAAAAGCGGATGATGCTCTCATTGCTGGCCGACGGCGTATGCTCTTTGAAATGGCCACTGGCACGGGCAAAACACTGACTATTGCCATGTTGATGAAACGCTGGCTGCAAACGGCCATCATTTCCCGCGTGCTCTTTCTGGTTGACCGTATCGAATTAGCCAAACAGGCGAAAGAGACTTTCGACGAATATTTACGCGACTGGCCTACAGTCATTCTTTACGGCGGCAAGCGCAGTTTGGAAGGACAGATTGTCGTTGGCACCTTAGATACCATTGCCTCCCAACTTGGTGGTAACGGTTTCGGTCATGGCTATTTTGATTTGGTGGTTACTGATGAATGCCACCGTTCAATTTACAATACCCATCGGGCCACGCTTGGCCATTTCGATGCCATCCACATCGGTTTGACTGCTACCCCCAACCCCGGAGAATTACGTTTTATTAGTGAGCATGAGCGTCGTCTGGTTCGTAATACCTACATTTTTTTCGATTGTTGGGATGCGGTCAAGAAAGAGGGTTGTCCGACCTTTGAGTACGGTATCCAGCGAGGCATCAACGATGGTTATCTGGCCAAATATCGTATCTACCATGCTGAAAGCGTGCTGACCTTTGAAGGTGCTGAGTGGGAGGACGAAGAGATCAAACCTGGGGCATGGGGACGTGATGTGGAATCGGAAGATCGGCTTAAGACCATCCTTCAGGAATATTATAACGCAGATGCTGAACGGGCCAGAATCAGACCGCGCAAAACCATTGTTTTTGCGGTGTCGGAAAATCAGGCGTCGATCCTTGTGCGCTTGTTTAATAGACTACTTTCCGATGAAAGTTGTCTGCGCATTGCAAGGCAAATTAACCGTTCGCCGTCCGAAGTACGCCAGAGTTTTGCCAAGAAGATTACCTGCTACACCAACAATGGTAATCCCAGGCCAGTCATCGACGAATTCAAATACGACCCACTGCCGCTGGTCGCTGTATCTGTAGACATGCTTGACACCGGCTATGACCAGAAAGACATCGAGAACTTGATTATGCTGCGACCGACCAAGTCGTCCATTAAATATGCTCAAATGCGCGGACGCGGGAGCCGTTTGTGCCCGAAGATCGGCAAGGAAGAATTTATCATTTACGACTTTGTCGGCAATTCGAAGCGATTCAACGATCCCGGTGAACGATACGACAAACCGAAACAGATAGGAGCCGCTCCCGGTTCATGCTCTGTTGAAACCGGTGAGGCCGAAGGAGGCGGTGTATTGCAACCGGAGGCAGGTACTTCCTATCCAAAAGGCGGTCAACGCGAGTTTCTTACTATTGCCGAAGGGATGCTCATTGATGAAATCCGTGCCCGCGAGATTATCCTCGTTGGTCCAGAAGGGCTGGCCGTGGACAGAAAGAGTTATTGCGAGGAGTGGGAAAAGAAGGTGATTGAGCTTAAATGCACCGATCCGGTGGTGGAAAAGATTTTCCGTGGCGAAGAATTAACCGATGAAGAATGGGAAACGCTTGCCCGTCATCTCAACTCACCCCAGCACTATTTTACCGAAGAGTCTTTGCGTCGTGCCTTCGAGCAGCCCACCGGTTCGCTTACCGATTTTATTCGTGTGGCATTGGGGCTTGATCGTTTTCTTACTCGTGACGAGCGTATAGAGAAGGCCTTCAACGCTTGGGTTTCGGAACACTCCAGCAGTATCAAACCGGAGCAAGCCCAAATGTTACGTCTGCTCAAAGCGCGGGTTATGACCGGCGAGGAAATTACCATGCGCCTTTTCAGCCAGCCGCCGTTCTCCCTCTGGGGTGGGTTGACTCGCATGGAACAGCTTTTTGGCAAGGAACAATTGCTGGAAATGGTCGATGAATTGAATGCCCTGCTTGCGGCGTAATGGAAGATAAGGATTCCTGATGGATAGCGGTCAACTGCAAAACACACTGAAATCCCTTTGCAAAGTGATGTGGGACAACAACGTCACCAACCCTATCACTTACGTTACCCAAATCTCTTACCTGCTCTTTCTGAAAATGCTGGAGGAGATGGATCACGAACAGCGGGAGACTCGCAACGGTAATTATCGTACCCTGTTCGGGGTTTTTAGGGAAGGGAATGAGGAGCTTGATTTCGATCCTCTGCGTTGGAGTGTACTCACCTCCAACCCGGATAACGAGGTCATGCTGCATACCTTGCGCGATACGTTGCCGTTGTTAGCCAGGCATCCAGAGCTTTCCCAAGGGGCAAGGGCTATTTTCCGCAATGCCTCCATCGTCATCCCCAATGGGGCTACGCTGCGGCGGGCGGTAGACATTATCGCGCCCATTTCCTTTCTCGGCATGGATGCCGATGTTAAGGGTGATCTCTTTGAGTACCTGGCCAGTGAACTCGGTGGACAAAAGAAGGCGGCCCAGTTCCGCACTCCGCGACATCTGATCCGCGTGCTAACACAGATGGTTGATCCCAGGATCGGCGGCACTATCTGTGACCCGGCCTGTGGCTCCGGTGGTTTTCTCATTGCCGCCTACGAGCATATACTGTTGACCAATACCAGTCCGGAATTCGTTTATGAAAAGATTTCGCCCGACGGCACGGCGCGTAAGATTGGTATTGGTGACAAACTTAGCCGTGCTCAGTGGGATTTTCTGCAGACCAGGGCTTTTTACGGCTTCGACGGTGATCAGGACATCCTGCGTATGGCCGCCATGAACGCCGTGCTTCATGGCTTCGACCGTTGCCCCATGGTACAACGTGATTCCATTTGTGGCGGTGAGGACAAGTGGGACGAAATTCAGTTTGACTACATCCTTGAAAATCCGCCTTTTTCTGGATCGCGGGGGGACGCCAAGCGCTCGTTGCGTATTGAAAAGGGCGACAAGTATGTTCTTTTTCTGGCCCAGGCTCTACGCAGCCTGCGGCCCTGCGGCACCGCCGGGATCATTTTCCCCAACGGCATTCTTTTTGGCGACACGACCAGCCACATGACCGTCAAGGAATGGTTGTTGCGTAAGTTCGATCTGCAGGCGGTGGTTATTCTGCCCAAGGGAATGTTCGAACCCTACACGTCCAATCCTACCTGTTTCTTCATCTTTCGCAATACCGGCAGGCCCACCGAAAATGTCTGGTTCTTCAAAGTGGACGGCGACGGTTCATCGCTTTCCAAGGCCCGCAAGTTCGGCAGTCAGTATCGCAATGATTTCCCCGATCTTCTGGCTATGTGGCCAAAACGCAAAACCGAGGAAGGCCGTGCCTGGCTGGTTCCGGCGCAACGGATCATTGACAACGGTTACAATATGACTCTTTCCGCTCTGGGCCTGATCGAGTCGGAGACAGTCGAATATGCCGAGCCAGAGGAGATTTTGGCCTCAGTCGCCGCCAAGGAAGAGCGGATTTTGGAGTTGATTACCGAGATGCAAAAATTGCTAGCTGGGGAGAATGGGGAATGAGGGGATGGCCTCTACGAAGACTTGGCGATGTCGCGACCGTTACAGCTGGAACATCTGCCCCCCAAGGTGATCAATATTTTAAGGGTGGGCAGTTCAATTTTGTACGAACTCAGGATGTTGGTAAATATGGATTTACGACATCTTTGATTGAAACGAAAGATCGTGTAAACGAGCTGGCTATTAGAGAAAAAAGGCTAAAAAAGGTCAGAAAAGGTGCCTCTGTTTTTCCCAAAAGTGGAGCTTCAATCCTGACAAATTCTCGGGCAGTACTTGGATGTGATTCCTACGTCGTTAGTCATCTGGCAATTGTAGATGCTAACCAGACTTTTCTTGATGACTATTACCTTCATTATTTTCTGAGAACTGTTGATTTTAGTAAAATTGCCCAAAGCGAAGAGGGCTATCCTTCGTTAAGACTTTCGGAAATCTCTGAGTTAAACATTCCAATTCCTCCCATCGACGAACAACGCCGTATTGTGTCGCGGATTGAGGAACTAACCCGTCGTGTTGAAGAAGTAAGGACATTGCGACAGGATACGATGAAAAAGGTCAAAGGACTTTTGCAAACAGAGTTGGAACGGATCTTTTCACCTATTGAAACTGATAACTGGACCGAATACAAAGCCCAAGAAGTGTTCGATATTATCAAGGGGCAAGTAGATCCACGAGAAGAACCCTATGCATCTATGCCGCATGTTGCTCCTGATATTATAGAAATCGGCACGGGCAGATTACTCTTCGATAAAGTCAAAACGGCAAAAGAGCTGGAACTGAAAAGTGGCAAGTATCTTTTCGATGCATCTCATGTTCTTTACTCCAAGATTCGTCCGAACCTGCGTAAGGTTGCCCTTCCTGAATTTGAGGGCACCTGTAGCGCGGATATGTATCCGCTTATTCCAAATACCAAGGTTGTGACGCGAGAGTTTCTCGCCCTTGTTCTCCTTTCACCCCCGTTTACGGCATATGCAGTTGAGAACTCTGATCGTAACGCTATGCCCAAGGTTAATCGGCCAACTATGTTTAATTATCGGGTCAAACTGCCGAAGAAATCGGAGCAGCAAGAAATTGTTTTAAGGTTTCGCTTCATGCAGGAGAAGGCAGAAAAGATCTTAAAACTACAAAACGATGTTGAAGAAGAGCTGGTCAAGCTTCAATCCGCACTGCTTGCTAAGGCTTTCCGGGGGGAATTATGAAAGTTACTGTGCCGGATTCTATTCGCCTCTATTTGGACGAAATTGCGGAGCGTTTATGGGGTGGACGGGCTGCTGTAATGGTTGGTGCGGGTTTCAGCAAGAACGCAGGAGAGGAATTTCCCGATTGGAACCAATTGGGTGATCTTTTTTATCAGAAAGTGCATGGGGGTACGCCTGAGCCAACTAAGCAAAAATATCTGAATGTTCTGCAATTGGCTGAGGAGGTTCAAGCAGCCCTCGATCGGTCCACCTTGGAGAATTTGTTACGCTCCAACATCCCGGAACAGAACGTCGAACCATCTGATCTCCATGTCGAGTTGCTTGAACTGCCGTGGGTGGATGTATTCACCACCAATTACGATACCTTACTTGAACGGGCCAGCACCAAGGTCGAGCTCCGACGATATGAGCCAGTGGTCAACAAAGAGGATATCCCTTACGCCATCAAACCCAGAATTGTGAAGCTCCACGGCAGTTTCTCTTCGGAGGGGCCATTGATCATTACCGAAGAGGATTACCGGCGTTATCCGCACAACTATGCCCCTTTCGTCAATACCGTCCAACAGGCACTTCTTGAAAACATCTTTTGCCTGATCGGGTTTTCCGGGGACGATCCCAATTTTCTTCAGTGGATCGGCTGGATTCGCGACAATCTTGACAACAAGACGCAAAAAATCTATCTGGTCGGGGCCTTCGAGCTTTCGTCCGCCAGACTACGACTTTTGACACAGCGCGGGATTATTGTCGTTGACCTTTCATGCTGTGACGGAATTGATAAACACGACCACAAAAAGGCATTGAGCTGTTTTTTCGATTATATACGATCTAAAAACCCGAATGCTCTTGACTGGCCCTACAATCCCCAAACGAAGTATCCTGCCCACGATGCGAATCGTATCGAAGAGATTCAGAAAATTACGGAAGAATGGCGGCAAGTGCGGCAGACATATCCTGGTTGGCTGATTCTGCCGTATGATAATCGTGAGAACTTATGGGCATTTACGAACCCTTGGGTCGACTATCTTCCAGATACGGAAAAATCGCCTCTTGGATTGGATCTTCAATACGCTTTTGAACTGATTTGGCGGCTTGAAAGATGCCTGTTGCCGATTTTTAACAACATCGCAGAGTTTTGTGAAAATCTCCTCGAAAAGTATTGGCCATTTCAAAATGGAAATCCGTCTACAAACTGCCAAATCCATCTTAGGGAAGAGAAATTTCAAGATCTGCCATGGAGTGATCTTCAGCAGGCATGGCTGGCCATCGCGGTGGCGATGTTGCGTTTCTATCGCGAGGAAGGATGTTTCGATAAGTGGAGGAAAGCAGAATTTCGTCTCAAAGCACTTTCTGATCATCTTTCGGCGGAACAAAGGGAGTTTTTGAATTATGAAGGCTTTCTTTTCAGTCTTTTTACCTTGGATCTGCCCAACGCAAAACAAAGGCTTAAAAACTGGTGTCCCAACAAAACTCGACCTTACTGGATGGTCAAGCGTGCTGCCGGACTTGCTGAAATTGGCCAAGTAAATGATACAGATGAACAAATTCGCTTGGCGCTGGTTGAATCCCGCAAAAAGCGGAACGTTAAACATACTTCAACAAGTTATCTGTCGGTTTCCGATGAATCGTATCAAATGCTTCTCTTTCGTTATGTCAGAGATGCGAGTACTTGGATTGTGGATAAATCTGCAACAGCTGAAGAGGAAAAACTAATAAAGGATTATCTTGAAGACAATTGGAAACAAGATAAGCAAAGATCAAAACAAGCTCAGCAAGTAAATAGCACAATTAAACCACCAGAAAGGTTTAATAGTTTTGATGAGGCATGGAATGATCTATATGGTAAACGCCTGAATGACAGAAAGGCAGAATGGGATCAATGCCTTAGAACTATTCGAAATGATCAACGAAGAAATGAATTGCAGCAACAAAATGCTCGTTGGGATGAACTCAAAGCTTTCCGCTGTGATCCGTGGAACGAATTAAAGTTGTACGAGCTAAAATTAGATAGGCCATCTGCTCAACGAAAAATTCTCACGGAAAAACGTGAATTTGATATCGGCCGAGTTTCCAGGACATGCCATTTTTACGGTGCAGATCAAGAGGTGCTCAGTTCCTATTCATTTCTTCGATTTTGTGAAGAGGTCGGCTTGCCTTATCGAGTTAGCAACTATATGATGGTGCCGAAAAAAGCCATGTTGGCAAGCCTGCAGCACATTGCAGAATATTCTTCATTTTGGGCTATTGCCACACTCGTCAGACTGGGGGATACGAAGGGTGTTGATAGCCTGTTCAGCCGCGAGGCAATTTGCAAATTCACTGCCCATGAGGCTGATCAACGCATTCAAAACTACCTGGACGCACTTAATAAATGTCAGGATGACATCCACGCGGGCAATGTTTTCCGAAATAGCAATTACGGTGTGCGCCTTGCCCAAGTGCTGCCCGAAGTCATGTCGAGACTTTGCTGCAAATGTTCAGGCGATACGAAGCGTCTCATCCTTAATTTTATTATCAGAATCTATGCTTCACCTGCCAAAACAAATTACTGGAATGTGAAGAACCTGGCCAACCGGCTTATAAGCTCTATGTCTAAAGTGGAGCAATACAATCTGGTTCCGGACTTGTTGAAAATTCCGTTCCCCGAAAATTCGAATCCGCTCGAATTCCCCAACCCCTTCTTGGTGCTCGAACTCAATCAGAAGCCCGAAAGCGTTCCAATTGTGGAAATTCAGCCCGGATTGATAGGGCGTTTGTTCTGTCAGGCAGCGTCGGATAACCCAGATCATCGGCGTTGGGCGATAACATCTTTGGTAACACTGCACAAATTACAGCTGCTCGACGACGGCCAAAACAAGAACCTCGCAAGAGCCATCTGGCGTATAACGGATCAGTATAGCTTGCCAGAGGGTACAGATTTCTACAAATTTGCGTTTTTGAGATTTCCCCATCCCGAGGAGATTGATCCTGTTCAGCTTTTCAAAAACTATGTCAAGTTGACATCTTTCCCGATTCAAAAAAATAAACAAGACAAGAATGTTCACATAACGGAGGGGAATATTCCTATCGTGCGCGAGATTCTTGGTGCGAACGGCAATGGCAAGAGCATCTGGACAGCGGAAGATGCTGTCGAGATCTTGCAGCGCCTGCTTGAGTGGTGGGATGCCGACAAGGACAGGCTGCATGAAGAAGAAAATGTGCCTAAAGGTCTTCCATCCATACCAGAGGAGTTTCGGGCAAGATTTACCTGTGTGCTCAAACTACTCGTTGAGGTTGTAGGCCCCAATCTCAGCCCAGATTCACCTGATGAAATTAAAACTTCCCTCAAGCGACTTTTTAAGGAAGTTCGGGAGTACGGGTTGCCTAGTCTTGCAGCTGAAGCGGCCTGCCTTCATATATTCCCTGATCAGAAGACGGATGTTTATAACCGAATAGATGAAGCATTAATTTCAAATCAAGACAACATTCGAAGAGATGGTCTCATTGCAATAGATAAAATAATTTTTAATGGAAACGATGCTACTGTGAATTCTGTTGAGCAAGATCTAATATCAGTGCTCAGTCAGTATATCACATGGTGTCCAACACGAGCCGTAATAACGGCATTAGAGATCATCATCCATATTTTGAAAAACTCACCAGATTATTTCTCCCATAATCTTGAGAGAACTGTCCAAAATCGACTTAATAGACTTCTTGATGATACTGCATATGATGATTCTTCAGATCTAAGTTTTGATGAGAAAGTGGAAATTCGGTGCATCTCATCATTTCTGGCGGCAAATCTTTGGATATACTACAGTTCACGGAGCTTGCTCGTTCCAGAAATTATTGTGAGATGGCGTGATACATGTCTATCTTCTGATGAGTTTTCAGAAATTAGGAATACATGGAAAAATTGCGAGAACGTATGATGCAAAAGGTTATCCAAATTCCAACTTTGAACGATACTCCGTATGATTTCTTGCGATTATTCGATATTTGGAATGAAGTAAATGGCTACTTCGAGGATATTTGTTTCGATTTTTCCTATTGTAAATTCCTGCGCCCAAATGCTGTTGCCTTTTTGGGTGGCTTAGCAAGGTTAATAGATGCACGTATGGGCAATGTCACTTTGAGGTGATCCCTTTTGTTAAACACTTATTAGCCTATTTATAGCTTGATCTTACGGCGGTCGACGACGTGCCCGAAACGGGCCGTTGGAGACCGTCGTTCTTCAGGCTATTTTCTTCATTCCACGTTCGTATTCCATGTCAGGCGTTATCCCTCCAAGGCTGCTGTGGGGACGCTCACTGTTATAAAAGTCTATCCATTGGGCGATGGTCCATCGGGCCTCGAAACCGTTTTCGAATGCGTACAGGTAGACGCATTCATATTTCAGGGAACGCCAAAAACGCTCGATTATGACGTTGTCACGCCAACGTCCACGGCCATCCATGGAAATACGAATACCTCGTGATTGCAAGACACCGGTAAAAGCCGTGCTGGTAAACTGGCTCCCCTGATCCGTGTTGAATATCTCTGGTGTTCCATATTTCGTCAAGGCTTCCTCAAGGGCATCAATGCAGAAATCCACGTCCATCGTGGCGGAAAGCCGCCAGGAAAGCGCCTTGCGGCTATGCCAGTCCATAATCGCCACAAGGTACAGAAATCCCTTGCGCATGGGGATGTATGTGAT
>JAILGY010000103.1:0-4909 GCA_024696325.1 bacterium
GCTGGATTCCATAACCCGCCTGGCCCGGGCCTACAACACGCTGATCCCGCCCAGCGGCAAACTGCTTTCCGGCGGTCTTGACGCCAATGCGCTGCACAAGCCCAAACGCTTCTTCGGCGCGGCCCGCAATATTGAGGAAGGTGGTTCGCTGACGATCATCGCCACCGCGCTGGTTGATACCGGCAGCAAAATGGACGAGGTGATCTTCGAGGAGTTCAAGGGCACCGGCAACATGGAGGTTCATCTGGAACGCAAGCTGGTGGACCGGAGAGTTTTCCCCGCCATCGATATCAACAAGTCGGGTACCCGGCGTGAGGAGCTGCTGATCGATCACAACAGCCTGCAGCGCATCTGGCTGCTGCGCAAGGTGCTTGCCACGATGAATGTGGTGGACGCCATGGAGTTTCTGCTGGAAAAACTTGCCGACACCAGCAGCAACCAGGAATTTCTGGACACCATGAACCAGTAGGCCGGATCGTGGCCCAACAGTGGTAAAAGTTCTTGCAGCCTGAAAGTTCAGGTGCTAGTGTAGCAAACTCCCGTTAGTGGCGGGATATTTCATAATCAAAACCAAGTTTGAGCAAAGGATGCAAAGACATGAAAAAAGGTATTCATCCCAAGTATGAGGAAGTGACGGTCAGATGCCACTGTGGCAACACCTTTACCACCCGTTCCACACATCCCAAGGAAATCACTACGGAAATTTGCTCGCAGTGCCATCCCTATTTTACCGGCAAACAGAAACTGATCGATACGGCTGGCCGCATTGAGCGCTTCCGCAAGAAATATGGGCAAAAACAGCCGGCATGACCCTTTGGGGAGGCTGTGCGGAAACAAAAACAGGAAAATGGCAGGGGAGATCGCCAGTCTGAAGGTGTCTCCCCTGTTTTGTGTCAAGGAGTGATGTATGGATGTGCGGCTGCTGGCTTCAACTCCCGAGGCGGAAAATCTGGTCGTAGCCGCGGCCAGGCTGTGCTATTCGTCTTCGTCTTTCGAGGAGCTGCTCACCTGGCCCGAAGAGCGCAAGTCTGCGCTTTTGCGGAAAGTTCTGGCGGCGGGGCATCTGTCGGTTCTGGAGCATGCCTCCTTCACCTTCGGTGTTTCCGGGATCAGCCGCGCCTGTTCCCACCAGTTGGTGCGGCATCGCATCGCTTCCTTTTCCCAGCAGAGCCAGCGCTATGTGGATGCCTCGGGCTTTGATGCCGTGGTTCCGCCCGCCATTGCCGCCAACGGGGAGGCGCTGCGGCGTTTCAACGCCCTGCTGGAAGAGGCCCGCACGGTTTATGCGGAACTGCTGGCCATGGGCATTGCGTCCGAAGATGCGCGCTTTGTGCTGCCGAACGCGGTGAAAACCTCTCTGGCGGTTACGATGAACGCCCGTGAACTGCGGCATTTCTTCTCCTTGCGCTGCTGTTTGCGCGCCCAGTGGGAGATTCGGGAACTGGCCGGGAAAATGCTGATTCTGGCACGGGAGAAAGCACCCCTGCTCTTTGCCGGCGTTGGGCCTGCCTGCCTTTCCGGCCCCTGCCCGGAGGGCGGGAAAAGCTGCGGGCGGATGGAAGATGTGCGGGCGGCCTTTGCCGCCGGAACCATTCCTTGAAGAAGCGGTCAAAAGGTTTGAAGAGATCATGTTTCAGAAACTTGAAGAAGTAGTGGAGCGCTTCCGGGAAGTGGAAGGCCTGCTGGCGGAGGGCGAAGTGCTCGCCGATCGCGAGCGCTTTCTGGCCCTGTCGCGGGAGCATGCGGACCTGAGCGCGGTGGTGGAGACCTACGGCCTCTACAAGAAGACCTGCGCCGATATCGAAGGCGTCCGGGAACTGCTGCAGGATGGCGACCCCGAGATGAAGGCGATGGCGCACGTCGAGCTGCCGGAGCTGGAGGCGCGCCGCAGCGCTCTGGAACAACAGTTGCGGGTACTGTTGCTGCCGAAGGATCCCAACGACGAAAAGAACATCTTTCTGGAGATTCGTGCCGGAACCGGCGGCGAGGAAGCTGCACTGTTCGCCTACGATCTGTTTCGGATGTACCAGCACTATGCGGAACGGCGCGGTTGGCAGGTGACGACCGAAAGCTTTTCCGAAGCGGATGCCGGTGGGTTCAAGGAAGTGGTGATGCAGATCCGCGGACAGCGGGTGTATTCCAGGCTCAAGTACGAAAGCGGCACCCACCGGGTGCAGCGGGTGCCGGTGACGGAGGCCCAGGGGCGCATTCACACTTCCGCCTGCACGGTGGCGGTATTGCCGGAAGCCGAAGAAGTGGAGCTGGAGATCGATCCGGGCGATCTGCGCATAGATGTCTTTCGCGCTTCCGGTTCGGGCGGCCAACATGTCAACAAGACGGAGTCGGCGGTGCGGATCACCCATCTGCCCACCGGCGTGGTGGTCTCCTGTCAGGATGAAAAATCCCAGCACAAGAACAAGGCCAGGGCCATGAAGGTTCTGCGCGCCCGTCTGCTGGATGCCATGACGGCGCAGCAGCAGGCCAGGACCGCCGCCGATCGCAAGAGCCAGGTGGGCAGCGGCGATCGGAGCGAGCGCATTCGCACCTACAACTTTCCTCAGGGACGAGTGACCGATCACCGCATCAACCTGACCCTTTACCGTCTGGAAAGCGTCATGAACGGCGATCTGGACGAAATTCTGGATGCGCTGATCACCCACTATCAGGCAGAGGCGCTCTCCCGGCAGGAAGCCTGAAGCCATGGCAAAAGTTTGGACCGTGCTCGACGTGTTGCGGTGGACGACCGGCTACTTTGAACGCTGTGGCATCGACAGCCCGCGGCTCGATACGGAATTGTTGATGGGAGCGGTGCTGCGTCTGGACAGGGTGGGGCTTTACCTCAACTATGATCGCCCGCTGGTGGAGGAGGAACTGGGCCGGATTCGGGCACTGGTGGCGCGGCGGGCAACGCGCGAACCGCTCCAGTATATTTTGGGGGAAACGGAATTCTGGTCCCTGCCGTTCGCGGTGTCCCCCGAGGTGCTGATTCCCCGCCCGGATACGGAAGTTCTGGTTGAGGAGGCGCTCAAAAGGGGCGAAGGCGCCTGTCACATTCTGGATTTGGGTACCGGAAGCGGCATTGTGGCGATAGCCCTTGCGCACGAACTGCCCAAGGCTCGGGTCAGCGCCTGTGATATCAGCTCGCAGGCCCTGGAACTCGCCCGGGCCAATGCCCGAAGCAATGGTGTGGAGGAACGGATAACTTTTGCGCTGCAGGATTTTGCGCAGGCGCTGTCCCAAGGACATGATTTTGATCTGGTGGTTTCCAATCCGCCCTATGTGGCAGATGGTGATATGGCGCAGCTGATGCCGGAGGTGCGTGATCACGAACCGCGCCTTGCGCTTGCCGCTGGCCCCGATGGCCTGGATGCCCTGCGCGTCATCATTCGAAACGCGCCCTGTGCGTTGAAATCCTGTGGCTGGCTTCTGGTGGAGGTGGGGCAGGGGCAGGCGGATGCGGTGGAGCGGCTCTTTCGGGAATCCGGTTTTCTCCAGACCTTCCAGCGGCGTGATTATGCCGGCATCCCCCGGGTCGTGGGCGGGCGCAAGCCCTGATGGCCATTTGGGACAGGAAGAAACCCCTTTCGTTTCCGGTTTCGTTTTTTTCACGTTCACGTGTATGCTGGCCGTTATTTTCCTGCCAAAAAACATGGGTTAAAACGGCCTTTTCCCACAACACAAGAGAAGGATGAGAAGCTGTGGACAAAATCGTTATTCATGGAGGACAGAAACTGCATGGCACAGTGCATGTCAGCGGTGCCAAGAATGCGGCTTTGCCGCTGATCTGCGCGGCGTTGCTGGCGCCCGGAAAGCATCGTTTTTCCAATGTGCCCCGCCTGAGCGACATTAATACGGTGGAGAAGCTGCTGAGCGCCCTGGGGGTGCGTATTGTCCGGGAGAGAGATCTCCTGGAGGCGGATGCCAGCAACATTGACAATTTCGAGGCGCCCTACGATGTGGTGCGCACCATGCGTGCCTCGGTGCTGGTGCTGGGGCCCCTGCTGGCGCGTTTCGGACGCGCCCGGGTATCACTTCCGGGCGGATGCGCCATCGGCACCAGGCCCATCGATCTGCATATCAAGGGATTGAAAGCGATGGGGGCCGAAATCGAGCTGGAAGAGGGCTACCTCAACGCCCGGGCTCAACAGTTGGTGGGCACACGCATCCACCTGGATCTGCCGACGGTGGGCGGTACGGAAAATTTGCTGATGGCGGCCACTTTGGCCAGGGGCGAGACCGTGCTGGAAAATGCCGCCTGCGAGCCGGAGATCGTAGATCTGGCGGAAGCGCTCAAGAGCATGGGCGCCCGGATCGAAGGCGCCGGCACCGGCACCATCCGGGTAGAGGGCGTTCCGGAACTGGGCACACTGAATTACCGTATCATGCCGGATCGCATCGAGGCCGGCACGCTGATGGTGGCGGCGGCCATGACCGGGGGCGATGTGCTGCTGGAGGGCATGGTGCCCGAACATCTGGAGGCTCTGAGCGCCAAACTGCGCGAGGCGGGCGCGGACATCAGCCAGGAGAATGGGCTGACCCGGGTGCGGGGCGCTGGCCTTATTTTGCCAACCAACGTGCAGACCAGCCCCTATCCCGGTTTCCCGACCGATATGCAGGCGCAGTTCATGGCGCTGATGACGCTTGCGGATGGTGCCAGTGTCATTACCGAGAACGTGTTTGAGAACCGTTTTATGCATGTGTGCGAGATGCAGCGTCTGGGGGCCGACATCACGATTGACGGCAAGAGCGCCATCGTGAAAGGCGTGAAAAAGCTCCATGGCGCGCCGGTCATGGCCACGGATCTGCGTGCCAGCGCCTCGCTGGTTCTGTGCGGACTGGCGGCTGAAGGGACCACCGAGGTCAAGCGCATTTACCATCTGGATCGGGGGTACGAGCGCCTGGAAGAAAA
>JAILGY010000131.1:0-24415 GCA_024696325.1 bacterium
ATCGTCGCGTTCCGGATAGTCCAGCGTGGTGTGCAGGCCGCGGCTCTCCTGGCGGAACAGCGCGCAGCGGACGATCAGCTCGGCCACCGTGGTGATGTTGCGCAGTTCGATGAGATCGGAGGTCGGCCGGAAATTCCAGTAGTATTCCGTGATCTCCTCGCTGATGTTGTGGACGCGCCGCAGGGCCCGGAAGAGGCGCTTGTCGGAGCGGACGATGCCGACGTAGTTCCACATGCAGCGCCGCACTTCATCCCAGTTGTGCGCGACGATGACCTCCTCGTCGCTGTCGCGCGCGGAGCCGTAGTCCCAGGAGCGGATAAGCGGCGTTGGATCGCTGATATGCGGCAGCAGTTCCTTTGAGCGTTGGGCGGCGCGCCCGCCGTACACCGCGCTTTCCAGCAGGCTGTTGCTGGCCAGCCGGTTGGCGCCGTGCAGGCCGGTCCAGGCGCATTCCCCGACGGCGAACAGGTTGGAGATGTCCGTCTCGCCCCAGAGATCCACCTTGACGCCCCCGCAGAGGTAATGCGCGGCGGGTACCACCGGGATCATCTCCTTCGTCATGTCGATGCCGAACTTCAGGCAGGTCTGGTGGATGTTGGGGAAGCGTTCCCGCACAAAGTTGGGGTCCTTGTGGGTGATGTCGAGAAACACGCAGTCCGCGCCCGATTTCTTCATCTCCCGGTCGATGGCGCGCGCCACGATGTCGCGCGGCGCCAGATCCTTCAGGGGATGGTAGTCGGCCATGAAGGCGTGGCCGTCCCTGGTGCGCAGGATGGCCCCTTCGCCCCGCACCGCCTCGGAGATCAGGAAGGATTTGGCCTGGGGGTGGTAGAGCGTGGTGGGGTGGAACTGCATGAACTCCATGTCGGCGATGGTCGCGCCGGCGCGGAAGGCCATGGCGATGCCGTCGCCGGTGGCGATATCGGGATCGCAGGTGTAGAGGTAAACCTTGCCGGCGCCGCCGGTGGCCAGCACGGTGATCTTCGCGCCAAAGGCCGATACCTCGCCGGTGGCGATGTTCAGGACGTAGGCGCCCAGGCAGCGCTCCTGCCCCTGGGCGGAGAGAGCGGTGTCGCGCGTGGTGATGAGATCGATCGAGATATGGTTTTCATAGACGGTGATGCGGGGATGCCGCTGGACGGCTTCCACCAGCGCCCGTTCGATCTCCTTGCCGGTCAGGTCATCGGCGTGCAGGATGCGGCGCTGGCTGTGCCCGCCTTCGCGGGTCAGGTCGAACTCGAAGTTTTCGCCGGGGGTGAAGTGCACGCCCCAGTTCACCAGGTGGCGAATGGCCTCGGGAGCGCTTTCCACCACCATCCGCACCACCTCCGGGCGGGAAAGATCGCAGCCGGCCTTCATGGTGTCCTCGTAGTGGGCGTCGAAGGAGTCGTTGGCGGAGAGGACGCCGGCGATGCCGCCCTGGGCGCAGGATGTGGCGGTTTCCAAGATGTCGCGTTTGGTCACTATGGTAACCGTGCCATAATCGGCAACCTGCAACGCGTAGGAAAGTCCGGCAATGCCGCTGCCGATCACCAGAAAGTCGCTTGTCTGTTTCATATCAAGTTGTCTCCACGATGACGTGCCGCAAAACGTTGCGCCCGCCGGGCAAAATTTGGTATTTGTTCTTGTCGAAAAAGGACACCAGCCCAGCCAAATTATCGATTCAGGCATCGGGAAAGTCAAGTTTGGGAACGGGAAAAGATGTTTGATCCACGGTATTTCGGAAAGCTGTCGGCGAGTGTGGCGGCTGTTCGCAAGGCCGGATTGTCCGTGCTGCCGCGCCGCGGCAGTCTTAAACACAGATTCTTTCGGGAGCAGTCACTATGAAGCTGAAACGCACCTGGCTTAACTTGCCCAATCTGTTGACCCTGGGCCGAATTATCGCCATCCCGATTCTGGTGGTGCTGCTGATGATTGGCAACAGGACCTGCAGTTTCTGGGCGGCGGTGGTGTTTGGGCTGGCCGCCTTCACGGACTGGCTGGATGGCTATCTGGCCCGCCGCTGGGGCATGGTGACGAACATGGGCAAGTTTCTGGATCCGCTGGCCGACAAGTTGCTGGTTCAGGCCGCCCTGATCATGATGATTCCTCTGGGCCGGGTGCCGGCCTGGGCAGTCTTTGTCATTCTGGCGCGGGAGCTGATGGTGACGGGCCTGCGCTCCATCGCGTCCTCCGAGGGGATCGTGATCGAGGCCAGCACCCTGGGCAAGTTCAAGACGATCTTCCAGATGACGGCCATTCCCGGGCTGCTTCTGCACTACGACTACTACTGGCTGTTCGGCCTGCGCTGGGAGCTGTTCCACGCCAACACGCACAACGTGGGGATCTTCTTCTTCGCGATAGCGCTGGTTTTGACCATCTGGTCGGGCGTCGATTACATGTGCAAGTTCTTCCGGGTTATCGCCCGCTGAAAGGGGCCGCTGAAGAGGGAATTCCGCAGAAAAGGGAAGATTTGTGTTTTTTGGGGTTGACGCCGTTTGCGCGGTTTGCTATAAGCTGTCCCCGTCGCGTGATTGAGCGCGGCGGATTTTGCGGGAATAACTCAGTGGTAGAGTGCAACCTTGCCAAGGTTGAAGTCGCGGGTTCAAATCCCGTTTCCCGCTCCATCGTCGGCAACAGGCCCGGTCATCACATGATCGGGCCTTTTTTTGTTTGTGCACTATCCTTTCTGTCAAGGAGTCGGGCATGTCGCTGGCAATGACGCTGTGGAACGAAAATCGGGATCTGGCGGAGGCTTCCCTGAACAATCCGTTTGTGCGGGGCATTCTGGACGGTACGCTGGAACGGCGCAAGTTCGCCTACTATGTGAGTCAGGACGCGTTTTTTCTGCGGGCCTTCGCGCGCGCCTACGTGATCGCCGGGGCCAAGGCGCGGGAGTGGAGCGATTTCATCCAGCTGCACGAGCTGGCCGCCGGCGTGTTCAACGAGTTGAAGCTGCACGGCAAGTACGCCGCGAGCTGGGACGTGGATCTGCAGAACGTTCAGCCGGGCGCCGCGACCCGCCGCTATACCGACTTTGTCATGGCGACCGCCTGGGGAGAAGGGACCGGCCTGATTGTAACGGCGCTGACGCCCTGCATGCGGCTCTACTCCTGGCTGGGCCGCGAACTGGCGGCACAGCATCCGGAAGCGCATGCCTACCGCGATTGGATCGATACCTATGCGGCGGACGAGATCGATCAGCTGGCTACCCGGCTGGAAGACATCGTCAACCGCTGTGCGCCGGATGACGCGCGCACCCATTCGGTGTACCGCTATGCCATGGAGTGCGAACGCGACTTTTTCCAGGCGGCCTTTGATCGCTGAGGCTGCATACTGCAGGCCTGTTGATTCGCCGTGCCTTTTCAGGGGGGAGTCGAAGCGCTATGAACGGAGAATTGCTCTTTCTTGATGGACAAACCGGAGGCGCCGCCAATATGGACAAGCTGCGGCGCGCCCGGGCGCATCTGCGGAAAGGAGAGAACCGCAAGGCGCAAAATCTGGCTCTGGAAGTGCTGGAGTCCGCGCCGCTGGACGCGGATGCTTTAAGCGTGCTGGCGGTTTCTTCCTACAATCTGCACGATGTCCCGATGGCGACAGCGGTGTTTGAAGAGGCGCTGCTGCTGGATCCCGCCAACACGGGCGCCCACTATTACTATGGTTTTTTGCTGGAACGCCTGGGTAAACGCCAGGAGGCGGCAGAGCACTTTCAGAGGTGCGTCGAGCTGCAGCCGGATTTTCCGGAAGCCTATATTCACCTGGGCGATATGGCTGGCGCCCGGCGTGACCTTCAGGGCGCGCGCGACGCCTATGAGGCGGCTTTGGCCCGTTTGCCGGAATGCGATGAAAACTGTTTCCAGCGAGGATATCTGCTCAATCGTCTGGAACGTTCCGAAAAGGCGATGGAGAGTTTTCAGCGTGCAATCGCCCTGCATATACATGAAGCCGCCAGCCATAGCGGGATTGGCTGTGTGCTGTCGTCCCAGGGCCGCGACAGGGAAGCGCTGGAACATTTTCAGCGTGCCGCCGCGCTGGAACCGGGTGACCCCAACTTCCACTACAACAGCGGCCTGTCGTTTTTGCGCCTGAAAAACTATCAGAACAGCGTCGACTGCTTTGTCCGCGCCCTGGAACTGGATACCGCCCTGTGGAACGCGGTGATGGACAACATGCCAAGGCTGGTCAGCCAGGCGCCGCCCGAACTGGTGCGGTATCTGCTGGACAAGCTGGAAAAGATCTGCCCGCTGCGGAGCGAACCGCCCTTTTTCCGGGCGATGCTGATGGTGCGGGAAGGCGCCGAGCCGGAGACGGTGCTGCCCTGTGTCGAGGAAAGCCTGAAGCGTGATCCCGGAATGATTCAGGCCCTGCATCTGAAGGGCAACCTGCTGCGTGATGCCGGACGCTATGCCGACGCGTTGGGCTGTTTCGACGCCATGCTGTCCCGGTCGAAGGACGCTTCGCTGGCGCATTATGGCCGCGCAACCGTGCTGGCGCTTTTGGGACGTGACGACGACGCGCTGAAGGCGCTGGAGGAGGTTTCCCATCGCGACCGGAATCTGCTGAATCAGGCGCGGGATGATGCCGCCTTTCGGAATCTGTTGACCAATCCGGTTTTTTGCGGTCTGGTGCAGCCCCGGAAGATCTCCATCAAGGCGGTGACCGTTTCCTGCAAGTAGAAAGTTCCCGCCGGAGGGGAATTTTGAGGAAAAATGCCCATGTTCCTTTTCACGGCGCTGACATTCTGACAAAACGTGAACCTATGAAGAAGAGTACGATGCTTTGCAGATGGATGCTTGTGTGGTGCACGGCCGTGGTGCTGCTGGGAGGATTTTCGGCAGCGGCTCCGGCCGCGGTGGAGATCGGCCTGAACGGCAGGGAGCCGCAGCGGCTGAACGAGGTGTACACCTATCAGGGCGCCGCCTATCTGGCGTTGGACGATCTCCTGCCCGCCCTGGGCCTGACCGGCGAGTGGGACTCGGTGGAACATGTCTACAGCATTGCGGCGCCGTCCACGACCATCAAACTGGTGCCGGGCAACATGTACCTGCGGGTGGGGGGACAGGTCGTCGAGATGGTGTGCCCCGCCCGGTTTATTGACGGACGGCTGCGGGTTTCCGAGGAGTTTGTGCGCAAGCAGCTGCCAAAGCTGACGAAAATTTCGCTGGTCTACAACAACCTGGATCCGGTGAAAAAAGACGAAGAAGAAGAGGATGACGATCCAACGGAGCGCATGTTTGCCGAGCTGCTGCGTCACAAGGAATCACCGTACGAAGAGGATGAGGACCGGGAGAAGGTGATTGCCATCGATCCCGGGCATGGCGGCACCGATTCCGGCACCATCGGCATCCACGGCGTCAAGGAAAAGGCGATCAATCTGGATGTGGCCCAGGCTTTGGCACGGGAAATCCGGATGAACATGGGCCTGCCGGTGATTTTTACCCGTGACAAGGACTATGCCGCTACCCGTTCCGAGCGCGGGCAGGCGATCGCGCATCAGGGCGCCGATCTGCTGGTTGTCCTGCATGCCCAGGTGTCGCAGGGGACGCAGGCCCGTGGGATGACGCTGTTTGTGCGGCCGCAGGAGGCCAGCGGCAGGAGCTGGGGACTGGCGCGCAAGATGGCGGAGGCTCTGCAGGCGGCCAACCTGCAGGTGAACGGCATCTATGCGGTGCCCCTGCTGCCGCTGAGCGAAGGGGATCTGCCCACGGTCATGGTGGAAATGGGCTACTTGAGCAATATGCAGGACCTGGCCCTGCTTGGCGGATCGGAAATGCCGAACGTCGCCCGGGCCATGATGCAGGGCATCCGAAATTTTGTTGAGCGAAGGTAGGACTCGGGACTTTTCCGGAACAAGCGGAAAAGTCTTTTTTTTATGAAATGATGGAGAATCTTTATGAACCGGGGAATTGTTCTGTTTGACAGGGCGGCGATCCGCCGCATGCTGACCCGCATTGCCCACGAGATTCTGGAAAAGAACCGCGGCACCGACGATCTGGTGCTGCTGGGCATTCCCAAAGGGGGCGACCTGTTGGCGATGGAGTTGGCAAAGGTTCTTGGGGAGATTGAGAAGGTGAAGATCCCCTGCGGCTCCATCGACATCACCCTCTACCGTGACGATCTCGGCTGCCGGACGATACGGCCGCTTCACAAGACCGAAATGCCGGTGTCGCCGGAAAACGGACGGGTGGTGCTGGTGGATGATGTCTTCTTTACCGGCCGCACGGTCCGCGCGGCTCTGGATGCCCTCATGGATCTGGGGCGCCCGCGCACTATCCAGCTGGCGGTGCTTGTTGACCGGGGCCATCGCGAGTTGCCCATCCGACCCGACTACGTGGGCCGGGATATCCCCACCGCGCGGGACGAGGATATCTGTGTCGATTTTGATGAAAATGGCCTGGCCAACGCGATCCGCCTGATCAAACCCCTGAAGGAGCAATGACCTTATTGAAAACTGGAGGTGGCTTTCCATGCTTTTCAAACATCGACATATTCTTGGCACCCGGCAGCTTTCCGCCGACGATATCACGCTGATTCTGGACACCGCGGAACAGTTCCGGGAAATTAACCTGCGCGAGATCAAAAAGGTGCCGGTTCTGCGGGGCAAAACCGTGATCAATCTGTTCTACGAGGCTTCCACCCGGACGCGCACCTCCTTCGAGATCGCGGAAAAACGCCTCTCCGCCGACGCCATCAATATCACCGCTTCCGCCTCGTCGGTGGTCAAGGGGGAAACGCTCGCCGACACCGCCCGCAATCTGGAGGCGATGCGCCCCGATGTGATCGTGGTGCGCCATGCCGCGTCCGGCGCCGCGGAGTATCTGGCCGGGAAGCTTTCCGGCTGTGCGATAATCAACGCCGGCGACGGCGCGCACGAGCATCCCAGCCAGGCCTTGCTGGACGCGCTGACCATCCGCCGCCACAAGGGGCATGTTGCCGGCCTTGAGGTCGCCATCATTGGCGATATCGCCCACAGCCGGGTGGCTCGATCCAATCTCTACGCGCTGACCGCTTTGGGCGCGCGGGTGCGGCTGTGCGGACCGGGCACCATGATGCCTTCCGCCATGGAGCAGCTGGGGGCGCGGCTCTGCTGCCGCATGGAAGAGGCGCTGGAGGACGCGGATGTGGTGATGATGCTGCGTATCCAGCGTGAGCGGCAGGGGCGCACGCTTTTGCCGTCCTTGCGGGAATACTCGCGTTTTTACGGGCTGGACAACAAAAAACTGCAGTTGGCCAAAGCGGATGCGCTGGTGATGCATCCGGGACCGATGAACCGCGGCGTGGAAATTTCCTCGGAAGTGGGGGATGGCGCGCAGAGCGTCATTCTCGATCAGGTGGAAAACGGTGTGGCCGTGCGGATGGCGCTTCTCTATTTGGTGGGGGCGCCGGCCCCGAATGAAGAGGGTTGAGAACAGGGAAGGGGAAAAATCATGGCTTTGCTCATTAAAAACGCCCATGTGATGGATCCGTCGCAGCAGTTGGACGAGCGTTTGGACATTTTGCTGGAAAATGGCGTGGTCGCGCGGCTTGCCCGGGACATCGCCGCGCCGGAGGCGGAACAGGTGGATGCTTCCGGTCTGATCGCCGCGCCGGGATTGATCGATCTGCATGTTCACCTGCGCGATCCCGGCCACGAGTACAAGGAAACCGTTGCCTCCGGCGCCCGTGCCGCCGCGGCGGGCGGGTTTACCGCGGTGGCCTGCATGGCCAATACCCATCCGGTCAACGATACGCTGGCGGTCACCGAATATATCCTCCAGTGCGCGCGCGCGGCGAACGCGGCCCGCGTCTATCCCATCGGGGCGATTACCCGCGGCCTGGAAGGCATGGTGCTGACGGAAATGGGCGAGTTGTCCGCCGCCGGTTGCGTCGGCTTTTCCGATGACGGCCGCTGGGTGGCCAACGGTGATGTCATGCGGCGCGCGCTGGAGTATGCCAGGCCCTTCGGCGTGCCGCTCCTGAGTCACGCGGAAGATCGTTCCATTACCGCCGATGGCGTCATGAACGACGGGGCGGTTGCCACCGAACTGGGACTGGAGGGGATCCCCTGGGTGGCGGAAGATGCGGCGGTCGCCCGCGACATCATGCTTGCGGCTTTTACCGGGGCGCGTCTGCATATCTGTCATGTCTCCACAGCGGGAGCCGTGGATCTGGTGCGCCGGGCCAAGCAGGCGGGCGTCCGGGTGACCTGCGAGGTGACGCCGCATCATTTCACGCTGACCGAGGAGGCGGTGTGCGGCTACAACACCAACGCGCGCATGTCGCCCCCCCTGCGGACGAAGGAAGATGTCGCGGCGGTGCGCAGCGCGCTTGCGGAAGGCGTGATCGACGCCATCGCCACCGATCACGCGCCACATCATATTGATGACAAGGATGTGGACTTCAACAGCGCCGTCAACGGCATTGTTGGGCTGGAGACCGCGCTGGGACTGACGCTCAAGCTGGTGGAAGAGGGCTTTTTGAGCCTTGGGCAGGCGATTGAGCGTTTGAGCTGCGGCCCCGCAAGGGTGCTCAATATTCCCGGCGGCACGCTGCGGGAGGGCGCGGCTGGCGATGTGGTGCTCTTCGATCCGGAACGTCGCTGGACCGTCGATCCGGAGCGCTTTTACTCCCGGAGCCGCAATACGCCCTTTACCGGCTGGACTTTGCCCGGTGTGGTGCGCCGGACCATCGTGGCAGGCCGGACGGTCTTCCGCCAGGATTGAGCAAAAGCGGCGCAAGGACTCTTGCACCGGAGAAGGTTTCAAGATATTAACAGGGGGATTGCGCAAATTTCCCCGGAACTGTTGCTGGCAAAGGAAGAGACAAAAATTATGCAGATAGTAGCGCTTGTTCCCGCACGTTTTGCTTCCACCCGTTTCCCCGGAAAACCGCTTGCGCAGCTTAAGGGCAAGCCGCTTGTCCAGTGGGTCTGCGAGGGAACCGCCCGTTGTTCCCTGGTGAACCGGGTGATTGTCGCAACCGATGACGAACGTATTGCCGAAGCGGTGACGGCCTTTGGCGGGGAGGCGGTTATGACGCGTGCCGATCACCCGTCCGGAACCGATCGGCTGGCCGAGGCCGCCTCCGGTCTTGAGGCCGATCTCGTGGTCAACGTGCAGGGCGATGAACCGCTCATCATGCCTGAAATGATCGAACAGGCGCTGGCGCCGCTGATTGCGGATCCCGCCATTCCCATGGGGACGCTCAAAAATCCGATAGAGAACGAGGACGATCTGCACAACCCCAATATCGTCAAGGTCGTGACCGACCAGGCGGGTTTCGCCCTCTACTTTTCGCGCGCGCCCATCCCGTGCCGGCGTGAGGGCGGGGCGATCCGGGCCTGGCGCCATGTCGGGCTTTACGTGTACCGGCGGGATTTTTTGCTGAAATTCGCCCGACTGGCCCCCACGCCGCTGGAAAATCTCGAAAAGCTGGAACAGTTGCGCGCTTTGGAGCATGGTTATAAAATCATGGTGGCGGAAACGCCCTTTACAAGCCATGGTGTGGATACGCCGCAGGATTTGGAACGGGTGGCGGCGATGATGGAATGAAGTGGTACGTATCCGGAACTGCTGTTATGGGGAAGCGCTTGTTGGGAGCTTGATATGAAAACCAAATTTCTGTTTATCACCGGCGGTGTGGTGTCTTCCCTGGGGAAAGGACTTTCGGCCGCGTCGATAGGAGCATTGCTGGAGGCCCGCGGCCTGCGGGTTGCCATGCAGAAGATGGATCCCTATATCAACGTGGATCCGGGCACCATGAGCCCCTATCAGCATGGAGAGGTGTTCGTCACCGATGACGGCGCGGAAACCGATCTCGACCTGGGCCACTACGAACGTTTCACAACGGCGGCGCTGACCCGCAAGTCCAACTTCACCACCGGCCAGGTGTACGACTCGGTTATCCAGAAGGAACGCAGCGGCGTGTATCTGGGCAGGACCGTGCAGGTCATTCCCCACATCACCGACGAGATCAAGAGCAAGATCCTGGAGAACGCCAAGGATGCGGATCTGGCCATCATCGAGGTGGGCGGCACGGTCGGCGATATCGAATCGCTGCCCTTTCTGGAGGCGATCCGCCAGTTCCGCGCCGATCGCGGCGCGGAGAACGTGCTCTACATCCATCTGACACTGGTGCCCTATATCGCCACGGCCGGCGAGCTGAAAACCAAGCCGACCCAGCACAGCGTCAAGGAACTCCGCAGCATCGGCATCCAGCCGGATATCCTGCTGTGCCGCTGCGATCGGGAAATTCCTTTGGAAATGAAGCGCAAGATAGCGCTGTTCTGCAACGTGACCGAAGAGGCGGTCATTACGGCGCAGGATGTTTCCTGCATCTACGAAATGCCGATCCGCTTTCACCGGGAAGGGCTGGACGAGCGCATCGCCGAATACCTCAACATCTGGACCAAGGAACCGGATCTCTCGCCCTGGGAGCGCATTGTCAAGCGGGTGGTGGAGCCGGCTGCCCAGGTGCGGATCGCCATCGTCGGCAAGTACGTGGAACTGACCGAAAGCTACAAATCGCTCAACGAGGCGTTGACGCATGGCGGCATAGCCAACAACTGCCGCGTGTCGCTGAAATTTATCGATTCCGAATCGATTGAGCGGCATGGGGTGGGCGACCTGTTCGCCGATGCCGATGGCATCCTGGTGCCGGGCGGTTTTGGGGAGCGCGGCAGCGAAGGCAAGATCGAGGCAATCCGCTTTGCCCGTGAAAACCGGATCCCGTTTTTCGGGATCTGCCTGGGAATGCAGATGGCGGTTGTGGAGTTTGCCCGCCATGTGTGCAATCTGAGTGACGTCCATTCCACGGAGTTTCACAAGGATGCCGAAAATCCGGTTATCGATCTCATGGAAAACCAGCGCCAGATCCGGCGCAAGGGCGGCACCATGCGGCTGGGAGCCTATCTGTGCACGCTGCTGGAGAAAACCCTGGCGCGGCGTATCTATGGGCAGCCGGAGGTTTCCGAACGCCATCGCCACCGCTACGAGGTCAACAACGCCTACCGGGAGATGCTGGAACAGCAGGGCCTGAAGGTGTCGGGCATCAACGCCGAGTATGATTTGGTGGAAGTCATCGAACTGCCCACCCATCCCTGGTTCATAGGCTGCCAGTTTCATCCGGAATTCCGTTCCCGTCCGATGGAGCCGCATCCGCTGTTTGAATCCTTTATCGGCGCCTGCCTGAAGTGGCGGCAGGAAAACCGTTCCTGAAACGGGGCAAAAGAGGCTTTTGGAGAAAGATGCTTCCGCATGAAAGGAAATCTCCGTGAGTGACGACGTTGCGAAAAAAAATGCTCCCGAAACGGAGCGGACAGACTCCGGGGGGAAGGCAGTGCCTCGGGAAGGGGAAAATCCCGAGAGTGACAAAATTCTGAAGAGTGCCCGCAAGGTGCTGCGTATAGAAACCGAGGCCATGGAAGCCCTGCCTGCACGGCTGGATGGCGAATTTGTCCGGGCGGTGGAGATGATTCTCTCCTGCCGCGGGCGCGTGGTGGTGAGCGGCATAGGCAAGTCCGGGCTGGTGGGGCACAAGATTGCCGCGACGCTGGCCTCCACGGGGACCCCCGCCTTTTTCATGCATCCCGCGGAAGGCATTCATGGCGATTTGGGCATGCTCATGCGGGGGGATGTGGTCCTGGCAATCTCCTATTCCGGGGCAACCGAGGAAGTGCTGCACATCCTGCCGGTGATCAAGCGCATGGGGCTCCCGTTGATCGTGATGAGCGGCAAGCCGGACAGCGATCTGGCGAAACAGGGGGATGCCTTCATCAGTATTGCGGTTGAAAAGGAAGCCTGTCCATTGGGTTTGGCGCCAACCGCCAGCACGACGGCCACCCTGGCTCTGGGCGACGCTTTGGCAATTGCCCTGCTGCAGCGGCGTGGATTCAAGGAAGAAGATTTCGCGTTTCTTCATCCCGGTGGAAGCCTGGGGAAACGCCTGCTGGCGCTGGTCGCGGATTTCATGCACGAGGGCAGGGAAATTCCGCTGGTTGAGGAAAAGACGCCTCTCAAGGTGACGCTGTTCGAGATAACCAGCAAGCAGCTTGGCATTACCGGTGTGACGAACGAGGCGGGCGAGCTGATCGGCGTGTTCTCGGATGGAGATTTGCGGCGGGCTTTGGAAAAGGGCTTCGACATCCTGAACCATCCGGTGAGCGAGGTTATGACGCATAATCCCAAGAGGATTCTCAGGACCAATTTGGCGGCGGCGGCGCTGCGCCTGATGGAAAAGCATTCCATTACCTCGCTGTTCGTGTTCGACAGCGAGGAGAGCAGGGTTCCGGTGGGGATTATCCATATTCACGATCTGATAAAGGCGGGAGTGGTGTGATGCGGGAGGCATTGCGGGAAAGGCTGGCGAAGATCCGGCTGCTGCTTTTGGATGTGGATGGCGTTTTGACCGACGGCCGCATCTACTTTGCCGACAACGGGATGGAGAGCAAGGCCTTTTACGCCCGGGACGGGCATGGCATCAAGCTGTTGCTGCGCTCCGGGATACGGGTCGGCCTGCTGACCGGTCGCAGTTCGCACCTGGTTGAACTGCGGGCCAGGGATCTGGGCATCGATCTGGTTTTCCAGGGAGCGAAGGAGAAACTGCCGGTTTTCAGGCAGATTTTGCGGGATCTGGATTTGCGGGCGGAAGAAGTTGCCTACATGGGCGACGATGTGGTGGATCTGCCGGTTCTGATGCATGCCGGTGTGGCGGCCGCGGTGGCCGATTGCTCGGAAGAGATCCTGACGGCGGTTGACTTCGTCTCCCGTTATCGCGGCGGCCGCGGCGCCGTCCGCGAATTTTGCGAGCTGTTGTTGAAGAGCACCGGACGCTGGGAAGCGATCATGGCGGACTATACGCGCAAGGGTCTGGAAGGCCTGTGAGAAGCGGCAACGAACGGGGTGCGCCATACTATGAAAAGTGTGAAAAGACATCTTACACTTCGCAATCTGCTCTTCCTGTGCCTATTTTTGGTCGCTTTGGCGTTGACGATCATGATTTCCCACAACTTCAGGGAGACCCTGCAGCCGCCGCTTCCCGATCCCCGTCCCAAGGACATCGATCTTTCCCTGAAGGAAGTGGTACTGACCAGCACCCGGGAGGAAACATCGTCCTGGCAGTTGAATGCGGAGTCTGCGGATTTCAATCTTCAGAGCAAGAGCGGCAAGTTGAAAAATATCCGGATGATTTTTTTTGATAGCGAAAAGGGCAATATGAAACTGACCGCCGACGCGGGCGAGGTGGAAGGCGAAACATCGAATCTGCGCGCGATGGGCAATGTGGTTTTGCAGGGAGCGAAAGACGGCACGCTCTACGCCAATGACCTGGAGTATGTGCAAAAGGAGTCGCTGATCCGCACCGACAACAGGGTGCGAATAGTTTCCGAACGCATGGAACTTCGGGGGCAGGGGCTGCGGTATCAGACGCACAGCCGCTTTTTCCAAATTCTAAACAATGTTGAGGCGGAGATTTATGGCAATACTGGCAAGAAGTAGTCTGCTCCTGATGGGCTTTTGGCTGGCGCTTTTCCAGACGGCATGGGGGGCAACACCCTCCAAACTGGCAGGCAAACATGATTCCAAACAGCCGATACAGGTTACTTCCAATAGCTTGCAGGCGGATGGCACCGCAAACAAGGTCCGTTTTATCGGCAATGTTGAAGTCCGTCAGGGCAATGTGACCATTTCCGCACCCGAAATGGTGCTGTTTCTGCGTGACGAAGGGCGGGACATCGAGCGTATCGAGGCTCCGGCGGGGGTCCGGATGGTGCAGGAGGACCGGATGGCTACCGGGAAGAAGGGAGTCTACTTTGCCAGGGAGGAGAAGATAGTTCTGAGTGGTGACGCGCATGTGCAGAGAGGGGAAGATTCCCTGGACGGCGATGAGATTACCGTCTTTTTGAACAGCAATCGCAGTGTGGTGACCAGTCGGAAAGGATCGCGGGTGAAGGCGGTTTTTCATCCCAAAGGAGAGCGCTAGTGGCGGAAAAGCTCGTTGCAAAAGGTCTGCGCAAAGCTTATAAAAGAAGGGAAGTTGTGCGGGGTGTCGACTTCGAGATCCATTCCGGAGAGGTGGTAGGGCTCCTGGGTCCCAATGGCGCCGGCAAAACAACTTCCTTCTATATGATAGTGGGGCTTATTCACGCTGATCAGGGGGAAATCCTCCTGGATGATCTGGATCTGGCGCCGCTTCCCATGTATCGGCGCGCATTGGCCGGTATCTCCTATCTGGCTCAGGAACCGACGGTTTTTCGCAAGCTGACGGTGACGGACAATCTGCTGGCGATTTTGGAATGCCAGGATATTTCCACAGGGGCGATGCATGAGAAAGCCGAGAGGCTGTTGAAGGAATTCCGTTTGCAGCATGTTGCCCGGTCGTTTGGCTACACCCTTTCGGGCGGCGAACGCCGCCGTTTGGAGATTGCCCGAGCTTTGACCACCGATCCGTTTTTTATGCTGCTGGACGAACCTTTTGCGGGTATTGATCCGCTGGCGGTGCTGGACATTCAGAAAACGGTGGCCGATCTGAAAAACCGCGGCATCGGCATCCTGATTTCCGATCACAATGTGCGGGAAACGCTCAATGTCTGCGATCGGGCCTATATCCTCAACGAAGGGGAAATTATTGAAGCGGGGACACCCGAGCAGATAGCTGCCAGTCCGCGGGCACGTTCGATCTATCTGGGAGAGTCGTTCCGGTTGTAGATATGGTGTGTATTTTGTCATGGCGCATTCTTTGAAGCCGCGCGTTCTTTAGGGAAAGGCAGTAATGTCTCTCGAAATTCGACAGCAATTGAAGCTCAGTCAGCAGCTGATCATGACGCCGCAATTGCAGCAGGCGATCAAGCTTCTCCAGCTTTCGCGGGCGGAACTGGCGGAAGTGGTTCAGAAGGAGCTTGAGAGCAATCCGGTGCTTGAGGAAGCCCAGGATTCGGTCGATGACAGAGAACTTGACGACAAGGAGATTGAGGAAGTCCGGGAAGAGCCCGCTCCCCAGGAAGAGTTCGTCGATCCGGAAAAGGACGAAAACCAGCCCATTGACTGGCAGTCCTATTTTGGCGATTACAACTCGGAGGGATCCCTGGAGGAATTTTCCGACAACGAGGAAGCTCCCTATTATGAAAATGTCCTGACCAAAAAAACTTCTCTGGCGGATCATCTGTTGAATCAGATCCGGCTTTCAAAAATTACGGACGAGGATCGTGTCATAGCGGCCGAAATTATCGGCAATATTGACGAGAAGGGATACTTGCAGGCCACGCTGGAAGAGATCGCGACCGCGACCCATGCTTCTGTGGAGGCGGTGGAGAATGTGCTGCGCATGGTGCAGGAACTGGATCCTCCGGGAGTCGGCAGCCGCAATTTGCGGGAATGCCTGCTGCGGCAAATGGAAAGCCGCAATATGGACAATCCTGTTGCCAAAGCCATTTTGGAAAATCATTTCGAGGATTTGGAAAACCGCAAGTATCCCCAGATCGCCAAGGCTCTGGACATTTCCGTTGAAAATGTGCATGAGGCCATCAAGGTCATCGCCAGTCTTGAACCTTTTCCGGGAAGAGCTTTTTCCCAGGAAGACACCCACTACATCATTCCGGACATTTTTGTTTACAAGGTTGAGGATGACTATGTGGTTATGCTGAATGATGACGGCCTTCCCAATTTGCGGATCAATTCCTTCTACCGGGATGCGCTTGCCAAGGGCAAGGATATTGATGCCGAAATCGGAGAATATATTCAGGAGAAAATGCGGAGCGCGCTGTGGTTGATTAAAAGCATTCAACAGAGGCAGCGCACCATCTACAAGGTGACGCGAAGCATTGTCAAATTTCAGCGGGATTTTTTTGATTACGGCATCGAATATCTGAAACCGTTGGTCCTGCGTGATATCGCCGAAGATATCCAGATGCATGAATCGACCATCAGCCGCGTGACAACGAACAAGTATGTGCAGACTCCACGGGGCACTTTTGAGCTCAAATACTTTTTTAATGGAAGCATCAATACGACCGATGGCAATTCGGTGGCATCGGAAAGCGTCAAAAACAAGATTGAGGAGATAGTTGCTTCCGAAGATGCAAGAAAACCCTATTCCGATCAGAAGATTGTTGAGCTGCTGAAGGAAAGCGGGATTGAAATCGCGAGGAGAACGGTAACCAAGTACCGGGAAATGCTGAATATTGGTTCCTCAACAGAGCGTAAGCGGTATTTTTAACCTTGAAGAAGGAGGTATTCTTATGAACATTTCTGTAACTTTCCGGCATATGGAAGCAAGCGAGGCGGTTCGAGCCTATGTTGAAGAAAAGCTTGAGAAACTGAAAAAATATATTGACGAGCCTATTGATGCCCAGGTTGTTATCGGTGTTTCAAAGAAGATCAGAAATACGGTGGAAATAGTGCTGCAGGCCAGAGGCGTCGTCATCAAGGGCGCCGAGGAAAGCGGAGACATGTACGCTTCGGTGGATGCGGCGATCGACAAGATCGAGCGCCAGCTCAAGCGTTACAAGGATAAAATCAAACGCCACAAACCCATGTCCGGTCCGGAGCGCCAGGTTCAGAAGACGGTTTTGGCCGCTGAAAGCTTTGATGAAGGGCATGAAGAGCCGATCGTCATCAAGAAGGTCAATTTTGCCGTCAAGGCGATGTCGGTTGATGAGGCCGTTATGCAGATGGATCTGCTGCACAAGGATTTCCTGGTCTTCGTCGATAACGAAAGCGGAGATATCAGTGTCGTTTATCGCCGCAGCGACGGGAATTTCGGTTTGATAGTTCCGCAGCCGCTGAAAAAGAGTTGATACAGTTTATGGAACGGGATGTCGTGCAATGAAGATCGCGGAATTGCTTCATGAGGAAAATGTTGTCGCGGAAATAAGCGCCCGGAACAAGGGTGATGCGCTTTCCGAACTGGCCGGGAAGATGGTTGAGCTTCATCCGAAATTGAATCGTGACGATCTGATGAAGACGCTTTTGGAACGGGAGCGTCTGGGGAGCACGGGCATTGGGGATGGCGTTGCGATTTCCCATGGCAAATTGCCGGAAATGAAGGAACTTGCCCTCGTGTTTGGCCGCAGCCGGACAGGTGTGGAATTTGATTCCATGGATGGCAAGCCGGTGCACCTGATCTTTTTGCTGGTTGCTCCGGAAGAGTCGGTCGGGGAGCATCTCAAGGTTCTGGCGAGGATTTCCAAGCTGCTGAAGAATCCCGAGACGCGGCAAAAACTGCTGGATGCGCCGGGCCCTGCGGAAATTTGCGCGACGGTTGCTTCCGAGGAAGCGAAGCTGTGAGGCGGCCTTGTGCATTCTGGCCATGAAAAGAGTGGTGAAGATGCCCCCGGTGACGGTGGACATCTTCGCTTGAACAATCAAAGAGCAAGTCTTTTGCAGGTTGCGGGAATGAGGCTTGAAGAAAGCCTGATTCCCGCAATGTTGTTTCATCGCCGTTTGAAAAGTTGCAACCCGAAAGCCGCATGGTTATTTTGCTTTTTGTCAATTGCCAGAGGCTGAAAGCCGGTTGCCGAACCCTTTGATTTCAGGTGCTTCCATGAAAAACGTTCCTGCAACCCTCGTCATTGTTTCCGGTTTGTCCGGTTCGGGCAAAAGCACGGCGGCCCGGGCGCTGGAAGACGAGCAGTACTTCGTCGTGGACAATCTTCCGGTGATCTTTCTTCGGGATTTTCTCGATTCCCATGCGAAAAGCGGTCTTGATGCCAAAGTGGCGGTTGTGCTGGATGTACGCAATCGTTGGTATCTGGAGCAGTTTCCGCAGATTCTGACCGATATCCGCCGCGAGGGGTACAAGGCCGATCTCTTTTTCTTCGACGCTTCGGACGAGGCGCTTTTGCGGCGCTTCTCCGAAACGCGCCGCCGCCATCCGCTCATGAGCGCGGGGAATTTGCCGGCGGCCATTCTGGAGGAGCGGCGTCTGCTGGAGAAGGTCCGGAATCTGGCCACCCTGGTGTTTGACACGACGGGGCTGACCGTCCATGAACTGCGGCGCAAAATCATGGAAATCGTGCATCAGGGGACGATGGAGCGCATTCCCATGTCGGTGCATGTCCAGTCGTTTGGCTACCGTTTCGGCATTCCGCCGGAATCGGACATAGTGCTGGATGTGCGTTTCATGAAGAATCCCTACTTTGTGGATGCCCTGCGGCCCCTGACCGGGCGGGATGCCGAGGTTGGGGCCTTTATGGCGGCCCAGCCGGAATTCCGGTCCTTTCTGGAGCACCTGGTGAGCATGCTGTGTTTTCTGCTGCCGGAATATGAAAGGGAAAACAAGAGCTACCTGACGATTTCCATCGGATGCACCGCCGGGCGTCACCGGAGCGTGGCGGTGACGGAGGAACTGCGTCGGCGCCTTGCCGAAAAGGGGATTATTACCTCGATGACGCATCGGGATCTGGGACGGAACATGAAGTGACGGCGATTGCGGAACGCTTTGCCGGCAAAAGGCAAATTTTTGATAAACAACACAATTGATTCGATTTTACCGTGAAAGGAGTTGCACAAACAATGGCGGACTACATTTTTTCTTCCGAGTCAGTGACCGAAGGCCATCCGGACAAGATGTGCGATCAGATTTCCGACGCGGTTTTGGATGCCATACTGACCCAGGATGCCGGGGCACGGGTGGCGTGCGAATCTCTGGTTTCGGCGGAGATGGCGATGATCGCCGGCGAAGTGACCACGACCGCCCTGGTTGATATCCCCGCTCTGGTCCGTAAAGTTATTCTGGATATTGGATACAACGACAGCGCCATGGGTTTTGACGGCAACAGCTGCGCGATCCTTGTGGCGCTGGGACGGCAGTCGCCGGATATTTCCCAGGGCGTGACCGCCGGGGAAGGCCTGTTCAAGGAGCAGGGCGCGGGCGATCAGGGCATCATGTTTGGCTATGCCTGCCGGGAAACCCCCGAACTGATGCCGATGCCGATAATCTTTGCGCACCGGCTGACCCAGCGCCTTGCCGAAGCGCGCCGCGAAGGAGTCCTGCCTTTTCTGCGCCCGGATGGCAAATCCCAGGTTTCCGTGGAATACCGGGATGGGCGTCCGGTGCGGGTGGATACGGTGGTGATGTCTTCCCAGCATACGGATGATGTCGCCTACGAGACCATCAAGGAAGGGATTATCGAGGAAGTGATCCGGAAGACCATTCCGGAGGAGCTTCTGGACAGCCGCAGCCGTTTTCTGGTCAACCCCACGGGCAAATTCGTGGTGGGTGGCCCGAAGGGAGATTGCGGGCTGACCGGCCGCAAGATCATTGTGGATACCTATGGCGGCGCCAGCCGGCATGGCGGCGGCGCGTTTTCCGGCAAGGATCCGAGCAAGGTAGACCGCAGCGCCGCCTACATGGCGCGTTACATTGCCAAAAATGTGGTGGCGGCGGGGCTGGCCGAACGTTGCGAACTGCAGATCGCCTACGCCATCGGAGTGGCCGAACCGGTGTCGGTCATGGTGCAGACCTTTGGTACGGAGGCGATTGCGCCGGAGCGCATCGCGCAGCTGATCCGCGAGAATTTCGATCTGCGTCCGGCGGAGATTATCCGCGCACTGGATCTGCGGCGTCCGATTTACCGCCAGACCGCGGCTTATGGCCATTTTGGCCGGGAACTGCCGGAATTTTCCTGGGAACGGACGGATCGCGCGGAAACCCTGCGGAAACAGGCTGGCTGCTGAATCTTTTTGGAAACATGTCGTTTTGAAACGAATCCTGTTGGTGAAAACACTTTGGAAAGGTGGTTGCCATGAAAAAGATCTATGTGCTGGATACCAATGTTCTGCTGCATGACGCGCATGCGCTGTTCAACTTTGCCGATAACGAGCTGGTCATCCCTCTGACGGTTCTGGAGGAACTGGACAAGTTTAAAAAGAACCAGGATGAAACCGGGCGCAATGCCCGTCAGGTTTCCCGCACTCTGGACGGCCTGCGGGCGAAGGGACGGCTGACGGACGGCGTGGCGCTGGAATCCGGCGGAGTCCTTCGGGTGGTGGCCTGTGACCGGGACGCTTTGGAACTTTTGCCTCTGGCCCTGAAAGCCGACATCCCCGACAACAGGATTTTGGCGGTGGCCATGTGGATGGTCGAGACCCGGAAAGAGCTGCCGGTCATCTTCGTGACCAAGGATGTCAATCTGCGCATCAAGGCGGATACCGCCGGCCTGACGGCGCAGGATTATGAATCGGACAAGGTTGCGGTGGACGATCTCTACAGCGGGATTGTACGGCTGAACGTTCCGGCCTCTGATATTGATCGTTTTCAGGGGCAGGGCTTTCTGGAGATGAAGGAGGCGCTTTCCCCCAACCAGTGCGTAATTCTGGAGGATGCCGCCAATCCCAACCATGTGGGTGTGGGGCGCTATCAGACCACCACGAATCGTGTCGTTCCGCTGAAGAACTTGACCAAAGACGGTGTCTGGGGCATCAAGCCGCGCAATGTGGAACAGCAGTTCGCCTTGGATCTGTTGCTGGATGACAATCTGCAGCTGGTGACCATCAACGGCAAGGCCGGGACGGGCAAAACCCTGCTGGCCATCGCGGTGGGGCTGCTCAAGGTGGCCGACGAAAAACTGTTCAGCCGTCTGCTGATTTCGCGGCCGATCTTTCCCATGGGCAAGGATCTGGGCTTTCTTCCGGGTGGCGTGGAGGAAAAGCTCACGCCCTGGATGCAGCCGATCTTCGACAATGTCGATCTGCTTCTGGAAAGCACCGACAAGCGCAAACGCAGCTACCACGATCTGGTGGACATGGGGATTCTGCAGATAGAGCCGCTGACCTACATCCGGGGACGCTCCATTCCCAAGCAGTACATGATTGTGGACGAGGCGCAGAATCTCACGCCCCACGAGGTCAAAACCATCATCACCCGCGCGGGGCAGGGAACCAAGATCGTGCTCACCGGCGATCCCTACCAGATCGACAATCCCTACATCGACTCCTCCAGCAACGGCCTCAACTACGCGGTTTCGCGTTTCCGCGGCCAGGAGATCGCGGGCCATGTCACCCTGGAGAAGGGCGAGCGCTCTCCGCTGGCGGAACTGGCGGCCAATCTTCTGTAAGGACCTTTTCCCATGCTGCTGCTTGCTCTGGAGTCTTCCTGCGATGAAACTTCCGCGGCCGTGGTGCGTGACGGCCGCGCGATACTTTCCAATATCGTCGCCTCGCAGATTGATGTGCATGCCGAATATGGCGGTGTGGTGCCGGAACTGGCCTCGCGCAAGCATCTGGAGGCGATAGGGCCGGTCATCGATCAGGCGCTCTCCCAGGCCGGCGTCACGGCCGCCGATCTGGAGGGCGTCTGCGTGACGCGGGGCCCCGGTCTCATTGGTGCCTTGCTGGTGGGGCTTTCCGCCGCCAAGGCTTTTGCCTTCGCGCTGGGCATTCCCTGGGTGGGGCTGCATCATATGGAAGGGCATATTCTGGCGCCCTTACTGGAGCAGGAGGTGCCATTCCCGTTTCTGGCGCTGGCGGTCTCCGGCGCGCATACGCACATCTACCGGGTGGAGGGCATCGGCCGCTACACGACCTTGGGCCGCACCCTGGATGACGCGGCGGGTGAAGCCTACGACAAGGTTGCCAAGTTGCTGGGCCTGGGCTATCCGGGAGGGGCGGTGATCGAACGGCTGGCGGCGGCTTCTTCCGCGCAGGGGCTGCATTTTCCCCGGCCCCTGCTCAATCAGGACAACTTCGATTTCAGTTTCAGCGGGATCAAGACGGCTGTGCTCAACCATGTCCGCGCCCTGCCTTCCGCTCCGGATGCGGCGGAAATTGGCCGGATCTGCGCCGCCTTTCAGGAGGCGGTGACGGATGTGCTCACCCGCAAGACCATGCGCGCGCTGGAGGAGACCGGCCTGACCCGCCTGGTCGTGGGCGGCGGCGTGGCCTGTAATCGCGGCCTGCAGTGCAAACTTTCCACCGCGGCGGAAAAACGCGGAGTGACGGTCCGCTTTCCTTCGCCCCGGCTGTGCGGCGACAATGGCGCCATGCTGGCGGTGGCGGGCGATTTTTACCTGAGCCACGGGATTTGTGACAACTGGGAGGTCAATGCGGTGGCACGCTGGAAAATGGATGATATCCGGTCCGCGCCGGGACGGGAGATGATTGGTTTGTAAGGGAGAGAGCATGTACATAGAATGTCCCAAATGCGGATATCACAAGGATATGGATGCGGCCCTGATCCCGTCGGATACCGCGACACTGATCTGTCCCAAATGCCAGGCCAGGTTCAGCCTGCAGTCCCTTGCCGAAAAACGGGAAACAGAGCGGCGGGAACAGCTCAGGGAGGATTTCCTGCCGGATCCGCCGCCTGAAGCGCAGCCGGGTGCTTCCTTTGAGGATCGGGCGGATGCCTGTGCTTTGGCGGAGGAAGGAGTCGTCCATGAGTGGGAGAGACAGCCTTCGCCGGGCCTGCTGTTCCGTGCTGTATCCGAATGCTTTCTGAATCCCCGGAACTTTTTCCCGCGTATTCCGCATTCCGGCGGTTACGGGATGCCCATCCTGTTTTATGTCTGTGTCAGCCTCATTCCGATGCTGGCCATGCTGGCCGTGACGCTTTTCCAGGTCTGTCTTGGCGAAGGATTGACGGTTCAGCGGCTGCTGGCCGTCCTCATGAGTTTTGGCCTGACCCTGGTGCTGGGGATGCTTTCCACCGTTGTGGCGCTGTTTGTGGAGTCGGCAATCTATCACGCCATTTTCCGGATGGTGCATGCCGGCGAGGGCGATTTTCAGGTGACCTTCCGGATGTTTTCCTACAACAGCGCGATGCTGTTTTGTGGCATGGCCGGCAATTTGCTGATGATGTTTCCCGGCCTCTGCGCCAAGTTCATCGGGGTGGGCTTTGTTTTTGTCGGAATTGTCTACATGGTGGGCGGAGTGCGGCATGTCCGGCGTTCCTCGTTGGGACGCGCCTGGGTGGCCTGCCTTCTCCTGCCGGGGCTGCTCGGTATTGTATTGGGCCTTGTTTTGAGCATCTGCCGGATTTGAAACCTGAAAATTGGGAAATCGTTTGCGAAAAGCTCTTTGAAAGCTGCAGGGGAAAAGGAACTCCCTGCGGCTTTTTTCAATTAAAAGAACGCCGCCGAAAGGTTATGCCGGCGGGTGGAAAAGAAAAGGGGAGGCGTTTGCTCCATGTATGCGCGTCGTTGTTTCAGCCAGAACTTTTTGTGTGACGCCGAAGTGGCGGAAAAAATCATAGCCGCCGCCGCTCTGCGCCGTGAGGAAGAGGCATTCGAGATTGGTCCCGGCCATGGCGCGCTGACCTGGCGGATGCTGCCCCTGTGCCGCGCCCTGCATGTGGTGGAAATCGACCGGGATCTCCTGGCGGAGCTGGAACAGCGGCGTACGGAGGGCCTGAGCATCCACGCGGGCGATGCGCTGAAAATGGACTGGGAGGAATTTTTGACGCCGCCCTGCACGATGGTGGCCAATTTGCCCTACAATATTTCCAGCCCCATTTTCTTCAGGATCCTTGAGAAACGAAAACTTTTCAGGCGGCTGGTGCTGATGTTCCAGAAAGAATTCGGGGAACGGCTGTGCGCCTTGCCGGGAAGCCGCGACTATGGCGCGCCGTCGGTGCTGTGCCGGCAGTACTTTGACGCGCAAATTGTGCTGGAGGCGCCGCCGCAGGCCTTTCGTCCCGCGCCCAAGGTGACTTCGGTGGTGGTGGCGCTGACGCCGCTGGAGCGGCCGCGGGTCGAGGTGGAGGACGAGCGGCGTTTTGCCGCCGTGGTGCGGGGAGCCTTTACCCAGCGCCGCAAGACCTTGCTCAATTCGCTGCGCGGCGCGGGCTTTGCGGAAGAGAACCTTGCGCAAAAACTTGAGGAGGCGGGCATCGATCCGCGCCGGCGTGGAGAAACGCTGACGCTTGAGGAATTCGCGGCTCTGACGCGTCGTTTTGAACACTGATCTTTTTGGGGCTTTTTGCTTGATCGCGAGGGGGCTTTCATAGAAAATCGTGCAATTTTTCCAGAAATGGCCAGGGGGATGCCATTGAGGTGAACTGAGCTGTTTTTTTTGATGATTTATGATGGACAAGGGGTTTGGGGGAAGGAGAGATTCATGCAGGATCGCATGTTCAGAAATGTGGGAATGGACCTTGTGCGGGTTACGGAGGCGGCGGCACTGTCGGCGGCGCGTTTCATGGGTACCGGGGACAAGGAGGCCGGAGATGGCGCTGCGGTGGACGCCATGCGCGCGGTACTGCGGGCGGTAGACATGGATGGAATAGTGGTTATTGGCGAGGGCGAGAAGGACGAGGCGCCGATGCTCTACAACGGGGAAAAGGTCGGCAACGGCCAGCCGCCCCAGGTGGATGTGGCGGTCGATCCGGTGGAGGGCACGCGGCTTTTGGCCCTGGGACGCCCCAATTCGATAGCCGTCATCGCCATCGCGCCCCGCGGCGCTTTCTGGGTGCCGGGTGCCTCGCTCTACATGGAAAAGATCGTGGTGGAAAAGGCGGCGCGTGATGC
>JAILGY010000233.1:0-2206 GCA_024696325.1 bacterium
ACACATAATCGCTATTGGCCTGGATTGCCTGTACTGGTCAGTGTCCTTGATGAGTGGTTCAGGGAATTTTCAGCTCCAAACGATAAACTTGCTACACTATGTTCCTTTGCATGGTGAGATTAATAAAGTCGTTTACTATAACATTGTCTTCCCGTTTAAGGAACATGAAAGGGGACCTGAAATTGATGGAAGGCCGATGCCCGCAGTTCCACTCTTTCGGAATGCGCAGATCCTGGCCGATGGATGTGCCCTGCTGCTGCAGATACAAATATCGAACAAGATAGGCATTGTACTTCCCCCTTGTGTAATTTTTGTCATGACGCTATGTTGGCGTTTTTTCATCTCTTGCGCCATTTGCCGCAGAGAGTGGAAGCCTGAAAGAAAGCCATGAGAGAGGATGTACAAAAACGGGCGAAGGCGCTGGTGGAAACTTCCGCCTTTCGTACTTTCGTAACGCTGATCATCATTGCCAACGCGGCGGCCTTCGGTCTTCAGACCGCACACCTTTCCGCCAAGTGGGCTTCGGTGCTGGCTGCCTTCGACACGTTGTGCCTGGGCGTGTATGTGGTCGAGACCGTCTTGAAACTTGTCGCCTACCGCCGCTCCTATTTCCGGGACGGCTGGAATGTTTTCGATTTTACCATCATCTCCCTTTCCCTGATACCAACCGCGCTGCTGCCCGTTCCGATACAGGTTGCCCGTTTGCTCCGGATCGTCCGGTCTTTCAAGGATTTCCGGGTCATTTCGATTTTTGCGGAAACCCGCCTCATCGCCGAAGCCATTGTGCGGTCTCTGCCGGGCGTGCTCTGGACGGCGGCGCTGCTCTTCATCGTCTGCTATGTGTTTGCGATAACCGGCGTTGCCCTGTTTGGCGAGACCTTTCCCCAATACTTCGGCAGCCTGGGAAAAAGCCTGTACACGCTCTTTCAGATCATGACCCTGGAGAGCTGGTCGCACGGCATCGCCCGCCCGGTTATTGCGGCTCATCCCTGGGCATGGGTCTATTTCGTGCCCTTTGTGGTTACGGCAAGCTTTATCATGCTGAATGTCGTGGTCGGTCTTCTGGTGAATTCCATCAGCGAGACACGGCAGGCCATGACGCAGGCCAGGATGCGGGACATACTGCGCAAGGAGATGGAAGAACAAGCTCCGATTGCCGCTCTGGAACAGGAGATAGGCAGGTTACGGGGACATCTGGAACAGATGGAGGAAATTCTGCGTACCCTGCGGAGGGAAGAACCGAAGTGACCGTATTTGAGCGTGGGATACCGTCCATTTTTTTCGGAAAACAGGCATGACGATCCGGAATTCCTCATATTCGGCGGGCCTTTTTTGGATTGTGGCCACGGCGACGCTGTGGTCTTTTCTTGGCCTCATCGGCAAGTACTGCCTTGCGCAGGGCATGCCGCCCATGCAGTATGCCTTTTGGCGCTGCGTTTTTGGCGGCGCGGCCTTTTTTCTGCACTGCGCGTTCACCGGCTCTTTGGCCATTCCGGTGCCGCATGCGTTGCTTTTCATGCTTTTTGGCGTCTGGGGCATCGGCGTCTACTACTCCTGCGCCCAGTACACCATCCAGCTGGCGGGTGCGGCGACGGACATTATCCTTCAGTACACCGCGCCGGTCTGGGTGGCGCTGTTTGCCCGCCTGCTCTTCAGGGAACGGCTGACGGGCGTCAAGCTTGCCTCCATGATGATTGCGGCGCTGGGAACGGTCTGCGTCTGTTTTTCCGGCGGCAGCCTTCCGGAAGCTTCACCGCTTCTGGCGGTGGGGATTTGCACGGGTCTGACCACCGGCCTCTGTTATGCAAGCCACTATCCCTTTACCCGCTGGTGGCAGCAGCGCTACCCCTCGCCGGTCATCTTTGCCTGGATGCTGGCCGGCGGCGCGCTGGCCCTGGCCCTGGTGATGGGTTTTGACGTGCCTTTGCGGTTCGATTTTCCGCTTCCGGTCTGGGGCGCCTCAATGGCAACCGGGCTGTTCTGCACCTACTTTGCCTTCATCTGTTACGGCAGGGCGCTACAGCGCATCTCGCTGGTGCGGGCGGTGATTGTCTCGGAACTGGAACCGGTGCTCTCCATGCTGTGGGTCTGGCTGGCTTTCGGGGAACGTTTTGGCGCTTTGGGCTGGTGCGGAAGCGTGCTGATCATCGTGTCGGTGCTGGTGCTGGCCCTAAGCCGGGCGGAGGAATAGTATTTTTTTATCCAT
>JAILGY010000014.1:0-5852 GCA_024696325.1 bacterium
TCCGACACAAGCTGGGAATTGGGTACCACAATTTCCGAGCGATCAAAGGATTCTACAATGGTGGAACGCATGCCAATCCGCCGTACCGTGCCCCACTGTCCCTGGAGAACCACCACATCGCCCACGGTAATGGGACGTTCAAACAGCAGAATCAATCCGCTGACGAAATTGTTGACGATATTCTGCAAACCGAAACCGATGCCGATACTGACCGCACCAGCCAATACCGCAAAATTTTTCAGGTCAATGCCGAAAATACTCATCGCCCAAAGGAAACCGAACGTAACCAGCCCATAGTGCACCATCTTTTTGATCAGATCGCGCATTCCCCGCTCCATCTTGCGTTTGGGAAACAGCTCTCTGTCCAAAAACAGCTGCATCAGTTCGGAAACCGTAAAGGACAAGTAGATAAACAGAACCATTAGAAGCACCTTCTTGACCGAAACCCTGATGGAGGCCACGGTAAAACTGAGATGCAAAACAGCGGCCCAAGCATCCGCCACCGTGTTTTTCCCCATCCAGCCGCTTAAAATATAGAGGATGGCGAAACCGATGATGACAACATGGGAAATAAAATGAAAACGCTGGTTGAGGTCACGCCGCAGACTTTCGAAGAACATGGTCTTGGGCAATGGAAAATGGGTAAAGAAAAAAGTCAGTCCGCCATCCACCAGTTTGATCCCCAGAAACGCGAACAGAACGGTAAACAGGCTGACAATCGGCGTCAACAGAAGGACCACGGCCAGCATCTCGTAACCGATGCACTGAGCGACAAACGATATGGAGGCCAACAGGATTCCTATTCTAAGCAGCCAGGAAAAGCCATCCCACTGATGCTCCGGTTCCCGGCGAATGCGGTAGAACAAAAGCAGAAAAAAAGCAATCACCGCGCCCAGAGTCACCGCAGCAAGATAGAGCCGAAACAGTGGCTCTGGAAAAGAAGTCATATGTAGGATAATGGTCAGGACAAAAAAGGACGCCAGGGAAAACACCGTCAGGGTCTTGTATCGATCACGCAAAAACGACGACAGCATGGTGGAAGCGGCAAAACCCATCACCTGCCACTGGATCAGCCGCCAGATCGGCAACAGGCCGGTGTACAGGAAACTGAGCAGGCCTATTGCGGAAAAGCAGCCGGTTGCCCAAGGATGTTCCCAGATGAAACGCCACTCTTCCATCTCGGCCAGTTTCGCGCGTTTGAACAGGATCAGCAGACCGATCACCAGCACCAGCAGCAGTTGCGCACCGAGAATGAACCGCGACGGGATCTTGGCGCCGCCGACATCCACCTGACGAAACGAGGGGATCATGTCCCGCCGGAATTGGGCCAGAAGGCTCGTATCACGCAAGCTGGCATAAAAATCCTTGTGGAAGAGAGAAATCTTCCGATCCAACAGATGCCCGCGGTTGTCCGCTAACGACTTTTCTACCGACCGCAGATAGGCGTTGTTCTTTTCCAGCAGGCTGGCAACCTGCTTCTGGATAAGTGCGTAATTTTTATAGATATTTTCGATTTTCTTGAGGAGGGTGGCAATGGTCTTGTTCACTTCTCCAAAGGCGTCTGCATAGTTGCCCTTAACCCTTTCGATTTCCGGCATCTTCATCCAGTTTTCCCAGAACTCCTTTCGGCCTTTCCAGTCATTCCGGATCGTCTCAAGGGCCGACAAATTCGCCGAAATATCGCTTTCAAGCTTCTTCAGAGCCTTGTTGTGCTGGTTGACCGTCTCCTGGAACAGACGCAGCTTATCGATATCCTTCCGGCCGGACTTGTCAAGCTCAACCTTCTGCCGGTCTATGGCATCCTGCTTCTGTATGGCTTCCTGAATCTGTTCCTCAAAACTGGAGATAATCCCCAACATCTCGATCTGTTCACGTTCGCGAGCAGCAATCTCTTTCAGGGCCGAAGCGCGAGGCATGATATCGGCAACCCCCCCCCGCACTGTATGGTCCGGAGCCGGCGAAGACGCCGTTGGGGCGGAAGCCGCGGATGATGCAGAAGTGCCAGCGGTCTTCTCAGCCCAGACATTTCCCGCTCCCCAAAACAGTACCAGCGTCATCAGGCTCACACATTTTCTCCAAAATCCTGCCATCTTCCTCCTCATCCCTTCCTTGGCAACCTTGTCATTCCGAGGCGCACAGTATCGAAACCTCCTGACCTGCGAGGAGATTCTTCGCTTCGCTCAGAATGACAAATGGCAGTGTTGTCCATCCCAGGCACGCAGTGCCAATGTTTCAGCGCAGCTGAAGTTCACGTTTTTCCAATTTTAACAAACGATCGCGCAGTTCGGCAGCCTTTTCAAAGTTGAGCCGTTCAGCCTCCTGAAACATTTCCTTGCGCAAAGCTTCGATCTCCTTGCGCAAGGATCGTCCATCCTGATACGCCAGTTCCTCTTCTGCAGCCTTTGCCTGTTCCTTTTCTTCAGAAGTGGAGAGATCGTCCAGCAGACTGCGCAGTGATTTTTTCACAGTTTTCGGCGTAATGCCATGTTCGCGGTTGTATTCCTCCTGCACCGTGCGCCGCCGCGCAGTTTCCTCCAGGCATCTCAGCATTGAGCCGGTAGGAGCATCGGCGTACATCAAGACCCGTCCCCCTGCGTTGCGCGCTGCCCGACCGCAGGTCTGGATAAGGGAACGTTCGCTGCGCAAAAATCCCTCTTTGTCGGCATCCAGAATCGCCACCAGCGAAACTTCCGGCAGATCCAAGCCTTCCCGCAGCAGATTGACGCCCACCAGTACGTCAAAGACCCCGCTGCGCAGATCGCGGATCAGCTCCACCCGCTCCACCGTATGAATGTCCGAATGCAGATAACGCGCTCCGATGCCTATTTCCTTCAGATAGGCGGTCAATTCCTCCGCCATGCGCTTGGTCAGGGTCGTGACCAACACTCGCTCTCCACGAGCCACGACCTTTTGCACCTCTTCCACCAGATCGTCCACCTGATGGCGGGCCGGGCGCACTTCGATAACCGGATCAAGCAGACCGGTGGGGCGGATCAGCTGTTCCACGATGACGCCTCCGGACTTTTCCAGTTCATATTCGGCAGGCGTAGCCGACACGTAAACCGTCTGAAAGTTCTTGCGCTCGTACTCCTCAAAACGCAAGGGACGGTTGTCCAGCGCGGAGGGCAGACGAAAACCGTACTCCACCAGCGTTTCCTTGCGGGAGCGATCGCCGCGGTACATGCCACCCAACTGGGATATGGAAATATGGCTTTCATCAATGAAGAGCAAACCATCTTTGGGGAAATAGTCAAGCAGGGTCGCCGGCGGGACACCGGCATCACGGCCATCCAGATGACGCGAATAATTCTCGATGCCCTGGCAGTAGCCGGTTTCCAAAAGCATCTCCATGTCAAAGGTTGTGCGCTGCTCCAGCCGCTGCGCCTCCAGCAGCTTTCCGGCGGCCTGCAGTTCGGCCAGACGCTCCGCCAGTTCCTCCCTGATCCGGCGCACGGCGTTTTCCAGCGCGGGACGGGCCGCGACATAGTGGCTAGCCGGAAAAATCGCGGTCTGCGGCAGTTCACCGATCACGGCGGCGCGAATCGGATCAATTTCCCTGATCGCCTCCACTTCGTCGCCCCAAAATTCGACACGCAGGGCGCGCTTTTCCTCATAGGCGGGAAAAATTTCGACACAATCCCCCCGAACCCGGAAGGTACCGCGATGAAAGTCGATGTCGTTGCGAGTGTACTGGATCTCTACCAGCCGCCGCAACAGATCGTCGCGGTCGAGCATCATCCCCGGCTTCAGGGAGATCATCATGCCAAAATAGGCCTCCGGCGATCCCAGACCATAGATACAGGACACCGAAGCGACGATCACCACATCGCGCCGGGTCAGCAGGCTGCGGGTGGCACTGTGGCGCAGCTTGTCGATCTCGTCGTTGATCGCCGAATCCTTCTCGATGAAGGTGTCGGTAACCGGGATATAGGCTTCCGGCTGGTAATAGTCGTAGTAAGAAACAAAGTACTCCACCGCGTTTTCGGGAAAGAGCTCCTTGAACTCGCCGTAGAGCTGGGCAGCCAGCGTCTTGTTGGGCGCCAGCACCAACGCGGGGCGTCCCATCTGCGCAATGACATTGGCCATGGTGAAGGTCTTGCCGGAACCGGTCACGCCCAACAGTACCTGATGCCGTAGGCCCTGGCGCAGATTGGCCACCAAACCGCGAATCGCTTCCGGCTGATCGCCGCTGGGAGTAAAAGCCGAAGACAAAACAAATTGCGCCATTGTCTTTCCTTTTGGCAAGAGACAAAAAAGGCAACCTGCCAAGGGAGGTTGCCAAGATTCCACAGTTTTTGTTACTTGCGCCTCCAGGTTGTCCCCTGCGGAGAATCAAGCAGGACAATACCCTTTTCGGCCAGTTCATCGCGAATCGCGTCCGCCCGGGCAAAATCACGGTTCTTGCGCGCCAGACGCCGTTCTTCGATGAGCCCCTCTATTGCCGCTTCATCCAGCCCGCTTTCCGCAAGACCGGACTGCCGGATCCGGCCCAGCCACGTGCCGGGCTCCTCCTGGAACAGCCCCAGCACCGCTCCGATGCCAAGGATCTGTTCGTACGCCTGCCGCAGACGTTCCCACCAGATATGGCTCTCCGAGGCGTGTTTCTCCGCAAGCACCCGGTTTATCGTCCGTACCGCCTCGAACACATGCCCCAGCGCCTGCGCCGTGTTGAAATCGTCGTCGAGCGCCGCGCGGAAGTTTTCCTCCAGAGCGCTTACCGGTGCCCAGCCCGGCTCCTCCGCAGCGTCTCCGCCGCCTTCCTTCGCCGGTTCTTCCAGTTCCTCCAGTGCCTTAAGCGTCTCGTAGACACGTTCCAGCCCGTGACGGGCGTCTTCCAGATTCTTGTCCGAGAAGTCGATGGGAGAACGGTAATGGGAAGAAAGGATAAAGAAGCGCAGCGTCTCGGCATCGCATTTCTCCAATACTTCACGCACCGTAAAGAAGTTGCCCAGCGATTTGCTCATCTTTTCCTGGTTGATGTTGACAAAGCCGTTGTGCAGCCAGTAGCGGGCAAAGGGCTTGCCGGTCGCGCATTCGCTCTGGGCGATTTCATTTTCGTGATGCGGAAAGACCAGATCCTTGCCACCTCCGTGGATATCAATGCTCTCGCCCAAGTAGCGCATACTCATGGCCGAACATTCAATATGCCAGCCCGGTCGGCCCGCTCCCCAGGGCGATTCCCAACTCGGTTCGCCAGGTTTGGCCGCCTTCCAGAGCGCAAAGTCCATGGGATTACGTTTCTTTTCGCCCGGTGCGATACGGGCGCCGGCGATCATTTCCTCCATGTTGCGCTTGCTGAGCTTAAGGTACGCAGGGCACCGTTCCACCGCAAAGTAGACATCACCTTCCGCCGGGTAGGCCATGCCTTTTTCCACCAGCTTCTCCACCAGCGCGATGATCTGCGGGATATTTTCGGTCGCGCGCGGCTCGAAGGAAGGCTTTTCGCACTTGAGCCGTTCCATATCCTCGGAAAAGGCCTGCATGAAGCGTCCGGCCAGCTCCTCGCAACTCGTGCCCAGTTCCTGGGCGCGCCGGATGATCTTGTCATCAATATCGGTAAAGTTGCGGACATAGATAACTTCGTTGCCCAGCCAGCGCAGGTAACGGGCAATGACATCGAAGACCACGTTGGCCCGGGCATGACCGATATGGCAGTAATCGTAGGCGGTAATGCCGCAAACGTAGAGCCGCACCTTGCCCGGCTCCACCGACTGGAAATCTTCCTTGCATCCCGACATCGTATTGTAAACCCGCAACGTCATGCTTTTTCTCCTTCGTTACAATCTGTCAAAAATAGATTCCCCTTTTACACTCTTAATTCCCCTTCCAAGAGGGAGACTTTAAGGCCTTCC
>JAILGY010000088.1:0-4288 GCA_024696325.1 bacterium
GCTGGGAGGCGCTTTCTTCGCAGGTTGGGGATTTTGTGCTTTATCCGAGGACGGCGCCGGAACAGGTTGTCGAACGGATAGGCGATGCCGAACTGGTGCTGACCAACAAGACCGTGCTGGACGAAACGGTGCTGGCACGGACGCCGTCTGTGCGCTACATTGGCGAGCTGGCGACCGGCGTCAACAACATCGACCTGGCGGCGGCCCGGGCGCGCGGCATCGCGGTGACCAACGTACCGGCCTACAGTACCGCCTCGGTGGCGCAGATGACCTTCGCGCTGCTTCTTGAGCTCACCCTGCAGGCCGGGCACTACGCTCAGCTGGTGCACTCCGGCGCCTGGGCGCGCAGCGCGGACTTTTCCTTTTTCGATACGCCTCTGGTCGAACTGGAGGGCCTGCAGATGGGGATCGTCGGTTTTGGCCAGATTGGCCGCCGGGTAGCCCGTTTGGCGCAGGGCTTCGGTATGAGAGTGGCGGTTCATACCGCCCATCCGGAAAAGTACCGTGAGGCGTATGCCGATCTGGAATTTTTGGATCTGGAACCGCTGCTGCGCGGAAGCGACGTGGTTTCGCTGCACTGTCCGCTGACACCGGAAACCCGCCAGATGATCGATGCCAGGCGCATTGCGCTCATGAAACCCACGGCCTATCTTGTCAACACCGGACGCGGCCCATTGGTGGACGAGCGGGCGCTGGCCGATGCCCTGAAGGCCGGACGAATCGCCGGAGTGGGTGTGGATGTGCTTTCCAGCGAGCCGCCTTCGGTCGACAACCCGCTGTGTTCGGCGCCTCGCTGCGTGATCACGCCGCATATCGCCTGGGCCACGCGGGCGGCCCGTCTGCGGCTTATGGCGGTTGCCGCCGACAATCTGTGGGCCTTTTTACGCGGTGAGCGTCTGAACCGGGTGGATGGGGCGTGATTTTGCAACGCCACGGTACCCCTGCTGCAACTGCCGGATTGCTCTTTACCCCAATATCGGTATAATAACAAAATTTTACAATTTCGAAAGGGAAGGGGTCAGCAGCCATGCTCAGCCGTACGGAAAATACAAATTCGAAAAAGAAGGGGTCAGCAGTCACGCTCAGCCGTGCGGAAAAGATTCAGATGTCGGTTGCCGCCGTCATTCTTGTAGCGGCCATCAGCGGTCTCCTCTACTTTGTGTATGCGATGCCGACGGTCATCAAGGTCGTACCGCTTCAGCAGGCGCACGAGAATGTGGCTGCGGCCCAACGCGCCCTGATTCTGGAACAGGAGCTGCTGAAAGAGGAAGCGGAAGCACGCAGGCAGCAGCAGGCGGCTGCCGGGCAGCAGACCTCCGAACCTGCCGCTTCTCCTGAAACGGATGTGCAGAAGCAGGAACCTGCGCCGGAAGTCCGCTAACTTTTTCACGTTTGGCAAGAAAGAAGGATCCATGACTACCGAGAAGAAAATGCTGGATAAGCCCTGCGTGGGTTGCAACATGGTTCGGGAAGGCGCAAACGCCCGTTTTTACTGCGGTGGCGAATTTGAAGAGGATGATACCACCGATCTGGGAAAAATTGTAAAACGCAAACAAACCTATTACCGGGTAATCCCTTCCGCCGAAATTCCCATCTGTGATCACTGCGTGAAAAAATATCAGCTGATACGTTTGATTCCGTGCGCGTTTATCAGCCTGCTGTGCTTGCTGGCCTTTCTCAAGACCACACTCATATTCTGGCACAACTTTGGCGCCGAGGGGAATCTGGTGTATTTGCCGGTCATGGCTTTTTTCCTGTACGGTTGTATCCTTATGCTCATGAAGGTTCGTGAACTGCGTGACACGGAGGAACTGCGTGACAAGATGGCCATTGCCGCCCACAAGCCGGCCTTGAGCGCCTACCGGTTTTTCACCCAGCGCGAGTATCAGAAGTTCAGGGTCAAGGAAAAGTAGGAAACACCTTTTTTCGTCCAAAGGAACGCCATGAATCGCATACGATCCGATATTGCCGCCATGCAGGCCTATGTTCCCGGGTTCCAGCCCTCGCCGGAGGAACATTTCATCAAACTCAACACCAACGAGAATCCCTATCCGCCTTCCCCAAAGGTCGTTGCGGCCATTCAGGCGGAAGCGGCCAGGGGACTGCAGCTCTATCCCGACGCCCGGAGCCGGGCGGCGCGGGAAGCGGCCGGGCGGGTGTATGGTTTTGATCCGGAATGGATCATCATGGCCAACGGTTCGGACGAGGTTCTGAACAACCTGATCCGCTGCTGTGCCGCAGAAGGGGAGCAGGTTGGCTACCTGCATCCCTCCTACTCCTACTACGCGACATTGGCGCGCATTCAGGGGGCCGTGCCGGAGCCGGTGCCGCTGGATGTCGCCCTGCATCCGTCAACGCCGCTGGAAAATTTCGCCGGGAAGATCTTCTTTCTGACCAATCCCAATGCGCCCTTTGGTTTTGCGTTCCCCCTGGATTTTATCGACGAACTGGCCGGAAAGCTGAAAGGCATGCTGGTGATTGACGAGGCCTACGCCGATTTCGCCGGCATCAGCGCCTGCGAACTGGTACGCCGCCATGAAAATCTGGTGGTGACCCGCACCTTTTCCAAGAGCTACTCGCTGGCGGGAATGCGCATCGGACTGGCCATTGCACAGCCGGAAATCATCGCGGCGCTCGACAAGATCCGCGATCACTACAACCTGGACCGGCTGGCCCAGGTTGCCGCGGCCGCCGCGCTGGAGGATCAGGAGACCCTGCGCGCCAACGTCGAACGCATCTGCGCCACCCGCGACTGGTTTGCCGCCGAACTGCGCACGCTGGGCTACGAGGTGCTGCCCTCCCATACCAATTTCCTGTTCTGCACGCCGCCGCGCCGTGATGGAGAGCGGATCTGCAGGGAGCTGTTCGCGCGCCATATCCTGGTGCGCCACTTCAGCGATCCAGCGCTCTGCCATGGTTTGCGCATCTCCATCGGCAGCCGCGAGGACATGGAAACGACATTGGCCGCCCTGCGGGAGCTGCAATGAAGAAGCAGCGCGTTTCCGGGGGAGAGAAGAGCCCTGGCAAGCATGACGTTTTTCCCAGGGGGCCGTTGTGAACAAGTCCCCTCATGTGCAGGTTGAACTGATAACCGAATCCGCCAATCTGGAACGCTTGGCACAGGATTTGGCGTCGGAGACGGTGCTTGCCGTCGATCTGGAGACGGATTCCTACCACTGCTACTTTTCCCGCGTCTGCCTGCTGCAGTTCACCTCGCCCCGTTTCAGCGCGTTGGTCGACCCCTTGGCCCTGCCCACGCTTGAACCGTTGCGGCCGGTTTTTGCCGATGCCCGCATCCGCAAGATCTTCCATGCCGCCGACTACGATATTCGCTGTCTGCACCGCGATTTTGGTTTCGAGGTCCACAGCCTGTTTGACACCATGGTGGGCTGCAAACTGCTGGGCGAACAGAATCTCGGTCTGGCCGATCTGCTGTCCGCCGCTTTTGGAGTGACGCTGGACAAACGCTTCCAGTGCGCCAACTGGGCCCTGCGGCCGCTGACGGAAGAGATGCTCGCCTATGCCCTGGAAGACACCACGCACCTGATACCCTTTGCCGAAATGGTGGAGCGGCGTCTGCGTGATGCGGGGCGCCTGGCCTGGGCGCAGGAGGAGTTTGCCCTGCTGGAAAAACTGAGGCACAGTGAAATGCCGGGGCATTTGCGTCAGGCGGTTGCTGAAGCCGCCGCCTTTACGCCGCGCCAGCTCGCGGCGCTGGAACGGCTGCTGCGCTGGCGTGACGCCGAGGCGCGCCGCCAGGGCTGCCGCTACCTGCACATTGTCGGCACCAGCCATCTGGCCGCGCTGGCCGCAGTACTTCCCACGACATCCCAGGAGATGGAAAAGATCGCCGAAGTTCCCCTCGCCCTGAAGCGGCGTTATGGCGTGTCTTTCCTGCGGATCCTTGACGAGGCGCGGCGGCTGCCGGAAGAGGCCCTGCCTGAACCCGCTCCGGAGCCGGTGCCGCATCCCCGCCGTGGCGCCGGCAACAGTCTGCTCAAGGATTTGAAAAACTGGCGGCGCAAGGCAGCTCAAGACCTGGGGCTTGATCCGGGCACCCTCATCAACAACCATCTGCTGGAAGAGATTGCCCGCTGCCGGCCACGAAATCTGATCGCCCTGGCCAGTATTTCAGGCATCAAACAGTGGCAGTTGAAGGAACTGGGCAAGCCCTTGCTGCGTCAGGTGACGCATCATGCCCAAATTCATTCCGGTTCTTCCGGTAAAACACCGCAGACGGATTCTCCGTAAAAAGGAAAAAGATCGGGGGCTGTACCCGGTCAGGGGA
>JAILGY010000096.1:0-2508 GCA_024696325.1 bacterium
GGCGCAGGGACAGCTGATGACCAGCACCGCGATGCCGCGCGCCAGCGCGAATCCAGCGCTTTCACCCAGGAACAGCCAGACCGCGATGGTGATCAGTGCGATGAGGATGATGGCCGGAACGAAGACGGAGGAGACGCGGTCGGCCACCTTGGCAATGGGGGCCTTGTCGGCGGCGGCATCGGCCACCATGCGGATGATCCGCGCGAGCGCAGTGTCTTCGCCGACGCGGGTTGCCTGACAGCGCAAGAATCCCGACTGGTTGATGGTGGCGGCGGAAACATTATCGCCCGCGCGCTTGTCCACCGGCACGCTTTCGCCGGTGAGCGCCGCCTCGTTGACGGCGCTTGTGCCTTCCAGCACAACGCCATCCACCGGGAACTGCTCTCCGGGACGTACTACAAACAGATCGCCCACTTTAACCTGAGTGGATGGTACCCGGCGCTCCTCGCCGTCGCGCCAGAGTGTCGCCATGGTCGGAGCAAGCTTAGCCAGGCTCTTGAGTGCGCTGGTGGTCTTGCCCTTGGCGCGGGCCTCCAGCAGCTTGCCCACGGTGATCAGCGTAACGATCATGGCCGCCGACTCAAAGTGAAACTCGTTCATGAAATCCGCTGCCGCCGCCGTGCCGCCGCGCGCCTGGGCGCAGGTCATGGCGAAAAGCGCGCAGGTGCTGTACCCGAAGGCCGCGCCCGCGCCAAGCGCCACCAGCGTGTCCATGTTGGGCGCTCTGTGCAGCAGGGCACGCGCGCCGCTGATGAAGAACTTCTGGTTGATGATCAGCACGATGCCCGAAAGCAGAAGCTGCACAAGACCCATCGCCGGATGGTTGCCGTCGAACCAGCGGGGCAGGGGCCAGTTCCAGAGCATATGCCCCATCGAAAAGTAGAGCAGGATGCCGAGAAACAGAAGCGAAGCACCCAGACGGCACTTCAGCGTCGAAATTTCACGCTCGTCCTCCTCGTCCCGGGCAAGATCCGCAGCCGGGGACGCTTGCGTTCCAGATGCTTCTCCTCCGGTCATTGCCGCTCCGTAACCAGCCGCTTCCACCGCGGCAATTATGGCGGAACTTTCGGCTTCGCCCTCCACCTGCATGGACTTGGTCAGCAGGCTGACCGCGCAGGAGATAACCCCGGGCACCTTGCCGACCGCCCGTTCGACGCGCGCACTGCAGGCCGCGCAGCTCATTCCGGTGACGTGATAGGTTCGTTTCATGATTTTTCCCTCTATTTCATGAATTTGCGCAGCGTATTGAGCAGCTCGTCCACGGTTTCATCCCGCCCGGCGCGCAGATCGTTGGCCACGCAGCTCCTGATATGGCTGTCCAGCAGTTCGCGGCTGAAGGCGTGCAAAGCCGCGCTGGCGGCAGCGGCCTGCGTCAGGATGTCGATGCAGTAGGCCTGTTTTTCCACCATTCCTTTCAGGCCGCGGATCTGTCCTTCGATACGGTTCAGACGGTGGATCAGACGGGTGGCCTCTTCAGTGGAACGCTCCTTGTTGGGATGAAGATGTTTGCATGGGCATTGTGCGGTCATATCTTGGGCATCCTTATCCTCATGATTTCATATACCCTGTACGGGTATATGATGGACAATTTGTATACGGACATGGGGTATATGTCAAGGATTTTCACTTGCCCTGGAGCGGCAAAAGGAGAAAATCTAAAAATGAATATTGTAAAGAGAAGGGGGAGAAGAAGAAAACATGCTGTGTCATCTCTGTCCGCGTGAGTGCGGAGCCGAGCGAACCGAAACGCTTGGCGCCGGTTGCTGCCGGATGCCGTTTGCCCCGGTGCTGGCCAAGGTCATGCTGCACGAGTGGGAGGAACCCTGCCTTTCCGGAACGAAAGGGGCGGGCGCGGTCTTCTTTTCCGGCTGTAATCTGCGCTGTCGTTTCTGCCAGAACAAGCAGATCTCCCATGATGGTTTCGGCAAGGCCATAAGTGTTGTGCGGCTGCGCGCCATCTTTGAAGAACTGGTGGCTTCGGGTGCATCCTGCCTTGATCTGGTGACGCCTACGCCCTTTACGCCCCTGATTCTCGAAGCGTTGGGGGAAAAGTACTGGGATGTACCGGTGGTCTGGAACTGCGGCGGTTACGAGAAGGGGGAGATCTTGCGGCAGCTGGAGGGAAAGGTGAACGTCTTTTTGCCGGATTTCAAGTATGCACTTTCGGAACCAGCCGAAAAGTATTCGGGAGCGCGTGATTATCCCGAAATCGCGATGGCGGCTATCCGGGAAATGTTTCGCCAGACCGGGCCTTTCCGGATGGAAAAGGGGATTTTGCAGTCCGGCGTATTGATCCGCCATCTGGTGCTGCCGGGCGAACTGGAAAACACCCGCCGCTGCCTTGAATGGATAGCGCGGACCTTCAGACCCGGCGACGTGCTGGTTTCGCTCATGAGCCAGTATACGCCGCAGAATGAGTCGGAAGGGGCGCTTTCGCGTCCGGTGAGCGCTAAGGAGTATGAAAAGGCGCTGGACTGGCTGGAGGAGTTCGGAATCGAGGACGGTTTC
>JAILGY010000097.1:0-11615 GCA_024696325.1 bacterium
ACGCGCCTTTTCCAAAGCACTCATGGCAGCAACCAGCTGTTGCTTGGCGAATTCCGCCTCCATGGAAAGCTCCTCGTAGCCGGCCACCAGGGAGTTGAGATTGCTCTCCGCCGCGGATGTTCCCGCAACCCGTTGTTTCTCGCGGGCCAGCTGACTTTCGACCGCACTCAGACGTTGCCGAAGCGATTTTAACACGGGAGTATTGTCACGCATGTAGGAACTCGTTTCCGCGATCTTGGTGCGCAGAGCCGTTGATTCCGCCTCCAGTTTGGTCACGATATCCTGCAAACCACCGGCCGTCACCTTGGGATCAAGCATGGCGTGCAGATTGCGAAACTCTTTCAGTGCCATCTGGGAAGCCTTGACCCGCTCTTCCGCCCGCTCTATCTCCTTGCGCGCCAGTTCGACCGCATCGTTCCGCGACCGCTCGTTCATGGCGTTCACCAGCGCTTCGCTGCGGGCCAACACGGCTTGCGTGATCTTCTGCGCCATTTCCGGAGAATAGGCGCGTGTCTCAACCGAGATAATGCCGGTATCCATGCTCAGCTGCGGCACCATGACCCGGCGCCAGTACTTCAGCAACTCATCCTGCGTCGGTTTCTGCCACAACCGTGAAATGATATCATGGCTCCGTGCCGTATAATGCTTGACGAGATTCAGTTCCTTGTCGATATCCTGCACGATATCCAGACTTTGGATATAGTCGTTGATGATGAAGGGATCCGTTCCGGCGCCCCCCCCTCCGGCAGAAAGCATGGCTGCCGCGATTCCCGCAACCGCCGGCGCATTGCTTCCGGCGCTGCGCACCGCAAAACTGGCCTGGGAGACATACATCGGAGAGGCCAGCAGGCTAAAATACACAAATACACAAACCGTCGGAATGATAAGAGCTATCAGGAAAAAATGTCCTGCTATCCTTTCCCAGATCGTCTGCCTGCGGTTTGCCTTGACTTGGTTATTTTCTGGCATCACACATCTCCTTGTAACGCGCCAGCGCATCATCCACCGTCTCAAACATATGCAAATGGCCATCCTGCAGAATGGCCGCCTTGTCGCAGGTTTTCCGGACAAGCGACGCACTGTGGCTTATGACCAGACAGGTCGCATGGGCCCTCCGCTCCTTAAAGATCCGTTCGCTTTTGCTCCGGAATGTAGCGTCTCCCACAGAATACCCCTCATCTATCAGATAAAAATCGAAATCGAGGGCCATGCTCAATCCAAAGGCCAGTCTGGCCTTCATACCGGACGAGTAGGTACGGATGGGCATATCCATATAAATGCCCAACTCGGAAAAATCTTCAACAAAATCGGTCACTTTCTTGACATCAACGCCATAGATGCGGCAGGTAAAACGCATGTTTTCCCGCCCGGTCAGGCTCTTGTGCAGCCCACCGGAAAATCCTATGGGCCAGGAGACCCGGCTGGTCCGCCGCACCGTACCCGACGTGGGGGGCTCCGTCCCGCAGATGATCCGCATGAGTGTCGACTTTCCGGCACCGTTCAAGCCCAGGATGCCCACACTGGTTCCCTCGTGGAAGGTGTAGGAAATGTCGTCCAATACAATCTTCTGCTTGCCGTTAAACAGCCGGTAGCTTTTACTAATATGATCGAGTTCTATCATTTCAATCTCCGGCGGGCATAGCGTTCGAACAAAAACCCAACGCACAGACTGCAGAGCGTCACTGAGACCAAGTAAACCAAACTGTAATCAAGCACGGGATAGCCCCGAGACAAACAGGACCTTCCCCATTCAATAAGTTGCAACATGGGATTGTACCAGAGATACTTCAACACAAACGAGGGAAGTTCGGAGGCTGAAAAAAACAGGCCAGAAATAAAAAACATGATGCGCAACACCATGGGAATGATCTGTTCCAGGGTCGGGTAGAGCACCGCCAACGACGCACATGTCATACCAACCCCCAATCCCAGCAGGGGCGTGAGGAGAAGAAAAGCTATCAAGCCTCCTACACTGCTCAGATAGAAAGGCACCCCTCCTAAAAATCCTGCAAAGATGAACAAAAGAGCCGACACAAGTTCGGTAGCCCATACAATGATAACCCGGGATATCATCAGATCCACCGGCGTAACCTGGGGAAAAGTCAGGAGCGTTTTGTTGCCGTTCACCGCACTCATGCACTTGTTGACACAGCCGCTAAACATATAAAATGTTCCAAATCCAACCAGCAAAAACATCAGTATATGCATACCATGGGGGTTGCTAACCCTCGCAATCATACGTATGGCCAAAAAAATACCTATCTGCCACATGGTATGCACCAGCGCCCACAGATAGCCCAGCCGTGTCGTGCCATATATGGTATGCACCTCGCGCATGATCAGCGCATAAATTACCCGTCCCTGAACTACTGGCGCCGAATCCATAACGTTTACCGCATTGATGCTTCAAAGATCGGAGGTGCCATAAACCAGCCCCCGGCAGTCTGGCAGACCGCCACCTGATACTGTGCGCCTCCGGACAGTATCGTTGCCTGGCGACAGGGCACTCCCAAACCGGACTGGTAGATCCGCCCGGCGGTTACAAGGGAATTGGCGCCAAAGGGTGTTTCCATTCTGGATGCGCCCTGCGGCATCTGGCCGATAGTCGTGGCAAACGCATCGACCTCTCCCAACGGTTCTTCAACCGGAGGATGGGTAACCGGGCTGCATCCAACCTGCAGAGCCACTCCCAAGGCCACAACCGCATAGAGACCATGCTTGAACCATCTGTTCATGTGTGCTTGCTTTCTGTTTACGGGTTTCGTTCACGGCGATCTCTTCCCTTCCAATCGCCATAAAACCTCTCTTCAAAGATACTTTGCAAAATTGATAAAAGACTAGTAGAAATAGCTTCCCGATGCAAGTATGAGCATCATCATAATCCTCGTTTTCTTGCCAAATAAAACAATGGGCAAAAGCAGCATCACAATGAATACTCTTGCAAAACGGAGCGCTTGAGTATCAAAAAAAGGCAATAATAATATCATTATCTTAGCCCCAAAAAAGACTTCTTATGCACGACAAAACCATTTTGGCAGTAGCCGCCAATGCCCGCGGTGAAGTTTTTGAGCATCCGCATCTGCTGATGGCCGGAATGAATGGAACCCGCATCCGCAAACCTCGTTCGGAGGAACTCATTCCGTTACCGGAAGGCAGCCGGCTGTTTACCCTGCCCGGCATGCCGGTTCTCGGTTATGATCGCCACAGCGGACGTTTAAGGCAGGAAACGCATATGCCGTCCTCCCTCGGCGGCGAAAAGATTGAGGCGGTATCGGCCTTCGTTGCTCCGGCCTTTACCCGTACCCTGCTGCCGGCGGCGCACTTCGCGCCGGACGGCGACAGCCTGTCGCTGTGGGCCTACACCGCTGTTGGCTGGTGCCGTGAGGAAGGGCGTTTCTATGTGGCCGCGGTGCGTGTGGATAAAAGTCATCAGTGGGATCCGGACAGATTTGACGACCGCCAGGTTGAGCCGCGGACCCGCGCCCGCCTGAAGGCGCATCCCGACAACCGGCTCCTGCGCCAGCTGGCGCGCTGTGCGCTGGACTACCACTGCTTTGCCGCCAAAAATCTCTTTCTGGAGCGCTGGGAAGCCCCTCTGCCCACATCTCCGTCCTGCAACGCCGCCTGTCTGGGCTGCATCTCGCTCAAGCAGTCGGAGTGCTGCCCCTCCAGTCAGGATCGCATCACCTTTGTTCCCACGGTAGAGGAAATCTGCGGCGTTGCGGTGCCGCATCTGCGCAAGGCGGACAACGCCATCGTCTCCTTCGGGCAGGGCTGTGAGGGAGAACCCATCCTCCAGGCGGATCGCATCTGCGAAGCGGTGCGGGAAATCCGCCGGCAGACCAGCCGGGGCACCGTCAACTTCAACACCAACGGGTCGCTTCCCGACGCAGTACCCCGCCTGGCGGACGCAGGAATCGACTCCATGCGAATTTCGCTCAATTCGGCGCGGGAATCCTGTTACCAGAACTACTATCGTCCCCACTGCTATGCATTCCAGGATGTGGTGCAATCCGTCCATAACGCCAGGAAAAACGGACTGTTCACCATGCTGAACTACCTGGTCTTCCCCGGCTTGAGCGATTTGCCCGAGGAAGTGGACGCCCTGGTTCGGCTGGTCGAAGAAGCCGGTGTGGACATGGTGCAGATGCGCAACCTGAGCATAGCGCCCGGGCTCTACCTGCATTCCCAGCACCTGGACGGTGAAGGCATGGGGATCAAAGCCATGCTTGATACCATTAAGCGCCGGGTTCCCCATGTGCAGTTCGGATATTTCAACCGGCCGAAGGAAAAGTTTTATCCTCCCGGTTTCGAAACTGACTGGCAGTTCAGCGCACTATCATGCGGCGACGATTTCAACAGAGCATCCGCAGCAAAAAGAATCCATCGCAACGCGAACAACCCGCACAAAACTGCCTGATTCCCGAAAAATACTGTGGCGATAATGATACACTCTGTGCTATTATTATATGTTTTTGTATAAAAATTGGGAAAACCACCATAGGGAAAGGAAGCAGGACACAATGGTGCGGGCAGCAATTCGGGCACTCTTTGGAATATCAACTCTCGGAATAATAATGTCGCTCATGGTATATGGCGGACGCGTCTCCCTGTTGAAAGGCACGGGGAAAACCGCTTCCTCACACCGCAGCATTTACCAAACCAGCACCGGGGATTATCTGTTCTCCTACCAGGTCGTGGATGCGTCCCAGGCGGTTGTTCCGTGCCAAAGTCTGCCCTATGCGCTGTCACTCTTCTCGCATTCGTCCCGCCTGGTGCTGTTCATCACCGACCCTGCCGGTCACGAAGTAACGGACGCCAAGGTGCGCTACCGCATTACGGCGCCAGGCAATTCCTTTTTCGAGGTCGGCGGTTTTCTTGTGGAAGGCGGCTATGCCGCAAGCGTCCAGTCCACAGCAAACGGGGTCTACCGCATTGAGGCGGAAATTGAACTGCCGGATCAGCACATACCGGTTGTCAACAATTTCTCTTTTCAGGGCGCATTGTAAAATGGCCACAGCGCCTTCTTTCCCGGCAAAAGTTCTGTGAATATCCACTTACAACAAGCCTTTGGGGATGAAGCGGCCGGCCTTCGCGGCAGAGAGCGCCGTCTTCATGTCACTTCATCGCAACCGCTTGGAGAAGAATTTCTATCATGACTCAATCTGCCCCATCCCTCACCCGTTATGCCTGGCTTTCTGTCGTTACAGCAGTGATCACTATCGGCATGAAAACCATGGCCTATCTCCTGACCGGTTCCGTTGGCATTCTTTCCGAAGCGGTGGAGTCGCTCGTCAACCTGGCAGGGGCGGCCTTTGCGCTGGTCATGCTCAGCTATGCCGCGCGCCCCGCCGACCAGAAGCATCCTTTCGGGCATGTCAAGGCCGAATATTTTTCCAGTGGTTTCGAAGGCCTGCTCATTCTGTGCGCCGCCATCGCCATTGGCTATACGGCAGTCATACGCCTCGTCCATCCCCAGCCGCTGGAACAGATGGGACTGGGCCTTATCGTTTCAACCATCGCCTCGGCCATAAATCTTGCGACTGCCCGCATCATGCTGAATGCCGGCAAACGGTATCAATCCATCACGCTCGAGGCAGACGGCCAGCACCTGATGGCCGATGTCTGGACAGCTGTGGGGGTGCTTGTGGGCGTAGCCTGCGTGTGGCTTACCGGCTGGCTCTGGCTGGACAGCCTGATTGCGCTGCTGGTGAGCCTGCAAATCGCCGTAGCGGGTACAGGCATCCTGAAGCGCTCTTTTGACGGCCTTATGGACGCCGCCATTCCGGAAGCGGAGATGCAAAGGATTACGGAAATTATGAAGCAGTTCGAAGCGCAGGGCATTATCTTTCACGGGCTGCTGGCCCGTCAGGCGGCTTCCGCGCGCTTCATCACCGTGCACATGCTCTTTCCCGGCGACTGGACAGTCCATCATGCCCACAGCCTGGCCGAAGATTTTGAAGATGCGGTCCGCACCGTGCTCCCCAACACCACCATTACAACGCATCTGGAATCGTTGGAGGATGCACGTTCTTTCAGCCATGGGCAGGATGAAGCTCCTCCGTTCTCCGATTCCCGGTCCTCGCCCTGAAAATTCGGTGGCACAATACCAATCCCATGTCCAAACTGGCCAGGTAAATCATTGACATTTCCACAGGGTTCACCGTGCGACAGCATCTTCAGCGGCAGCAGGGAACAGCCCCCCTGTTCCGCAACTCAAAACATGGCCAAAACCAAAGGGCAACCGACCGTGTAAAATTGGAACTGTTCATCATGTGGCCCACTATGAACCTCTTCCATCCGCAATGACCCAAAGCAAAAAGGACGCTCAAAAAAAATAAATGTCCAACAGACTTCACAAAGCAAAAAAAACGGATAAGACCCTCAAGGGGGCAAGCCCGGCCCAGGCGGCCAAGAGTCCCGCACCGTCAGACAAACTCACCCAGATGGTCGAGTATTTCGCCAAAAGTATTTCCAGACGCTGTTCATCCCGTACTCTGCAGGGCGGTGAGCTGGACCGGATGTTCATCCTGTCCGTCTCCGATGGGAAAACCCGCGCAAAAACGATGAGCCTCTCCGTGCAGGACCAGAATGAAAGTGGCTGGATACAGGAAATTGTTCCTAAGATTGCCCAAAAGCTGAAAACGGCGCAGGACAAATTTGCCGAGCCCCTGTGCTGGCTCCGGCTGGAATGGGTTATCAAGCAGGAAAAAACCAATTGGGCAGACCTTTCAAGAACTCTGCGAAAATATAAACGCAACTATTTCCGTTCAGGCATTGCCCTCCCGGGGACAAAAGAACCCTGGCTTCTGCTGACGGAAATGGAATTGAACGCCAATGCCTGCCTGTATCCAGACAATGACGAGCCGACAGCACAGGTCAACCGGAACAATCTGGAAATCTATATCAAGGCCCGGCATGGCAGCAGCCAAATACCGCAATTTTCTGCCGATCTGCCCGTCATCATCTTCCAGACGGACGGCGTCTTCCTTGATGCGCAAACCGGGCAAATGCACGCTTTGTGCACCGATTCACGCCAGCAGGGGCACCGGAAGATGCCCGGGCTGAGCATCGATTCACTTCAGGAAATTCTTGATCTGAGTTCACAGTATCTGGCATCGCAAATTCAGGAAAACGGGCAGTACCGCTATGGATATTTCCCCTGTTTTGGCCGGGAAATCCCCACCTACAACACCCTGCGCCATGCCAGCAGTACCTATGCCCTGCTGGAAAGCTATGAAGCCTGCCGCACTTCTTTTAAAACGGGGGAAACACCCAACAGTTCCACCACGCCCGTCATCAGCAACCAACGCGTCACTTTGAATACTCTGACCGACATACAACAACGAATCGGCAAGGCCTTGCACTATCTGATAACGTACTGGATTCGCCATTATAAAGACGAGTTGTCCTATCTGACAGATGTGGAAGACGATATAAAGCTTGGTGGCAATGCGGTAACCATTCTTGCCCTGGTAAAATATATCTCCGTCTTCCCTGACGACGACAATAATGCTGCATATCTGAATCTTGCCAATCGGCTGGCAAATGGCATTATTGCCACGCAGCAGCATAATGGCAGTTTTGTGCATGTGCTCAATGCAAACGACCTGAGCGTCAAAAAAAGACATCGCATCATCTATTACGATGGCGAAGCGACCTTCAGCCTGATGCGTTTATATGGAATAACCCATGAACAAAAGTTGCTGGACTGTGTCGTTCATGCATTTGAATATTTTATTGCCAACCATCATGAGAGAGCCCACGATCATTGGTTGGCCTACTGTTCAAATGAACTGGTCAAGTATCTTCCTGAAAAAAAATATTTTGACTTTGCGGTACGCAATGTAAGAGGCCATGTGACCTTTATCCGGGAGCGGATAACCACCTTTCCAACGCTGCTGGAACTTTCCATGGCCTTTCACAATACTCTGATGCAGCTGGATGCATTCCCCGATTTTCGTGATGTACTCGATGGTTTCAATGTTTCCGATTTTTATCATGCCCTGCATACACGGGCCAATTATCTGCTCAACGGATTTTTCTTCCCGGAAATGGCCATGTTCTACAAGTATCCCCAAGCCATTTTGCATGGGATGTTCATCCGGCATCATGCTTTCAGGGTACGCATCGACGATGTGGAGCACTATCTGTCAGGTTTTGTCGCCTATCAGAAATTGATGCTGACGAAACAGTATCCAAAATCCCTGACGGAATTGCCGTCTCCAAATAAAGCGGATACCGGGTCGGAGACAACGTTCAATGGGCCGGTTGTGTTCTTTGGCGGCGATGTAAACCTTGGGCGCCGCATGCACTGGAAAGCACAAGGCGTCCATCCTCTTGCGGACCTTGATCTCATGCGCAAGGCGGATCTGCGCATCGTCAACCTGGAATGCGTCATCGCCACCAGGGGAGAACAGGGTATCGACAAGGGGGAAGGCGGTCCCTACTACTTCCGGGCGCGCCCGGAGCAAACCAATATCCTCATGGACGCCGGTGTGGATATGGTGGCAACAGCCAACAACCACAGCGGCGACTACGGGCCGAAAGCCCTGCTCGAACAACTGGAGTATCTGGAGAAGGCAGGCATAGCCCATGCCGGAAGCGGAGCAACGGAAAAAGATGCGGCAAAACCCGCCTACCTCAAAGCCGGGGAACTGACCGTCGCAGTCTTCTCCGTGGACGCAACCACGGTTCGGTATGCTCCTTCCGCACGCACCGGTATTTGGTACCTGCCTCCAGACAAGCCCCATCTTTGGGAGGATGCTTTCAAAGAACGGCTTGAAGATGCCCGGAACAAGGCACATATCGTGTTCGTCGTCGTTCATTGGGGACTGAACGGTTTGCAGGAACCACGGTCCCCGGAACGCACATTGGGGCGGCTTCTCATTGACCTGGGTGCGGACGCCGTGCTTGGCTGCCATTCGCACAACGTGCAGGGAGTGGAGAAATACAGGGAACGCCCCATTCTGTACGATGCAGGCGACTTTCTTTTTGATGCCATGAGCGAGGTCAAGGCTGGTGGATGTTTCCTGCTGGAGCTTTCAACCGACGGCGTAACCCGCGTCATGTTCCAGCCTCTTGAAGTAGGTTATGGACGCACCGTTCCGGCTTCGCAGCCACTGGAGATTTCGCAGGGCTTCATCACACGATGCAAGGCTCTGGAAACAGAACCGCGACTTCTCTCCTCCGGCAAAGCTGTTGTGGATTTCTCGCCCCCCAAACGGAGTTTTTCTCCCGAAATTCCGGCAAGCCCCCCCGCACTCCGGAACCCGATTCCCCCGCTTGACAAACCATTGCCCCAGTGGATTGTTGACGAAGTACCCACGGATGCGCGAATGGACCCCATCCTGCTTGGGCCGCTCATGCTCGTTGGCTGCCGAATCCCGCCAGAATGCCTGTACATGACCCATCGCCGTATGCTCTACGTTGAAACATACTGGCAGATTCCGGAAGCCACCAGCATGAATTGCTCCTTTTTCATGACTGGCGTTCCCCGGAGAGAATGCCGCATGCCAAATTTCGGCGCCTCCATGGGGCACGAGGGCTGTGACTGGATGTGGCCGACCAACCGTTGGAAACCAGGAATTATCTACAGGGAACGCTTCGGTCTGCGTCCTCCCGAACTCCGACAAATTGTCAATGTCGATCTTCGTTTGGAGATCCGCGTGAAGGTCGGCGACACCGTCCACGGCCCATACGTCTACCCGCGCGACATTCAGCTTCGATTCCCCAATATTCCCTACTATCGAAACGACTTCCCGGCTTGCCTCCATGAGCACAGGCCCGAACAGAACTGGACGGCTTCACAGCTGGAGATAATGACAGGTGGGAGATGGGCCGTCCGTCCACCCGAGGGATGGTACGTCAATTCCATCGTCCGCGGCGTTTCGCACATCGACCTGGTTCCACCGCCCACGCTGTTTGTCGCCAGTTCATGGAAACAGCTGGCCTTCCATGAACAATTTACCACAGCGGAGCCTAAAACCTGGAATACCCACAACTATCTGCTGCATCTTTCCGCCAAAATTACGGGAGCCATTGTTGATCATCACGTCCCTGGACTTCCTCCAAATTTTCCGCAGCTTATCGTCAAAGATCCCATCCAATCCCTCATAGAGCTCGGCATTGCTGCAAGAAAACGTTTTCAGGGCAAAGTAATTGCTGTAACCGGCAGCGTAGGCAAAACAACATTTGTCAGCATGTTGAGACACATTCTGGAAAAAGATCACTCCATAGCCACCACATATGAAAATTATAATTCGCGTGTTGGTGCTCCCGTCGTTTTCGCAAGCATATCTCCCGATGTGGAATACGCCTGTCTGGAGTTGGCGGTTTCATCGCTCTGTGGGCAAAGAGGACCTATCACCTTAGATGTCCAACCCCACGTTGCAGTTGTCACTGCTGTTGCCGAGGCACATCTTGATTCTTTTAAAACTCTAGAACACGTTGCAAAGATGAAAAGCAAAGTGTTCATTGGCGTCGTGCCAGGAGGATATGCCGTTCTTAACAGAGATATGCCTTTTTATGAACTTTTTGAGCAAAAGGCCAACGAACGCGAACTGAACATCATCAGCTTTGGTAAACATTCACAAGCAACAATCAGAATAGAAAAAGACGACGGAGAAACTTTTGTCCACATTGATGGTCGTTCCTACCTACTGAAATGCTCTGTTCCTCCTGAACAATTTGGCAGCGCTCTTGCCAGTCTTGGAGTTATTCGGGCATTGAAATTACCGATTGAACATGCGGTTAAATATCTCGAATCCTTCACAACAGAAAAGGGGCGTGGAGATATACACAAAATTACATACAAGGGAAAACTTTTGAGACTTGTCGACAGCAGTTTCAACGCGACTCCACTGTCCATGACCGCCGGCCTTGCCTATCTGAAATCATTGGAAAAATTCCCACAATCACGCGTGGCCATTCTCGGTGACATCGCGCATTTGGGAGATCGCTCCGCAGAAATTCACAGGGGACTCGCGAACGCACTTCTTGCGGCCGAAGTGGATCGCGCGCTGTTGTGCGGCCCATTCATGCACTTCCTGTGGGAAGATATAAAAGAAAAATGCCAGTGTGCCTGGTTTCCATCAGCTGTGGATCTTCTGCCCAAATTGGATTCCTGGCTGAAAGATCAGGACTGCATTTTTGTAAAAGGCTCCATTCCGGCCAAACTTGACATTGTTATCAAGAAACTTGTCGGGCAGAGCCAATAACCGGCTCTTCACCGCTTAAGCGGATACCTGATTATTTTTGCCGCTCAAGGCGGCCAGGGCAAACTTGACCTTGAAGTCCGGTGCAGGATTCTTTTGTTTCTCCATTTTCGCTTTCCTTTCAGAGGACAGGATAAGCTATTATATATACCCGTTCAATTTTAGGGGAACACCTCACAGAGCTCTTTTGCCATGACAGATCTTGCGCATATAAATCATTCCAAACTGCCCGATCTTCTTGCGCGCCGTTTCTTGCAGATGGACGCGCTCTGCCCCTTTCTGCCCGAGGCCAAACTGGCCAAGCTGATGGAAAAGGCCGGCATCTGGCCTCCTTCCGGCAAGTGGAAAGCGGACGAAATCCAGGCCATACGCAAGGGATTCACAACCCCCGGCCTCTAC
>JAILGY010000141.1:0-2632 GCA_024696325.1 bacterium
GCCCGAAAAGGGGGCTGAATTTTCATAAATTTTGAATACTTTTTATATAAAAGAGAGGCGGAGACGAAATATGCCCAAACAGTATGAAGGCAGACTTGATGGCAGCGGTTTGCGGATGGCGCTGGTCGTGGGACGTTTCAACAGCTTTATTTCCGAACGGCTGGTTGATGGTGCCCTGGATGCTTTGCTGCGGCACGGCGTTGCGGATGACGATATCACGGTGGCGCGGGTGCCGGGTGCTTTCGAAATTCCGCTTGTGGCGCGCAAAATGGCGGAATCCGGCAAATTTGATGCGGTTATCTGCCTGGGGGCGGTCATTCGCGGCTCGACGCCGCATTTTGACTATGTCAGCGCCGAAGTTTCGAAAGGCATTGCCAGCGTGGGCCTGGCCAGCGGTGTGCCGGTCATTTTTGGCGTGTTGACCACGGACAGCATTGAGCAGGCAATAGAACGGGCCGGCACCAAGGCGGGCAACAAGGGTTTTGATGCTGCCATGAGCGCCATTGAAATGGTCAATCTTCTGAAAGAGATTTGAGTCATGCCGGTTGGAAATCGTCGCAAGGGGCGGGAACTGGCCTTGAAGATACTGTACAGTCTCCCTGATCATCAGGGAGAGGATATCGGGCAAATTTTAAGCGAGTTTTGGCGGAATTTTTCCTTTCAGGACACGGTGCTGGGCGAAGCCGACGATGAAGGAACAGGGGAACCGTCGCTGGTGGTACGGCGTTTTGCCGAAAATCTGGTCATGGGCGTGATAGACAAACAGGAGAGTATTGATCGTCTGCTGCAGGAAAATTCCCTGAACTGGTCGCTGAACCGGATGGTGCGGGTGGATTTGGCCCTGTTGCGGATGGCGGTTTTCGAACTGGCCTTTTGCCCGGATATTGCTTCCAATGTGGTGATCAATGAGGCCATCGAGATTGGCAAGCGGTTTGGCACTGCGGAAACTCCCGCTTTTGTGAACGGCATTCTTGATCGAATTGCCCGTGTATTGCGCGAATCCGGTCCAAAGGAACAGGCCGGTGACTGATGCGCCGCTTTTGGGCGGAGATGATTTGAAATGAAGGAAATTAAAGTAGGGCTGCTGGGATTTGGGACCGTGGGCGCCGGTGTGGTCGAGATGTTGACCGCCAATGCCGGCCTTCTGGAGGAACATCTGGGGGCGACGCTCAAGCTTGTGCGGATAGCGGATCTGGATATTGTTTCGGACAGGGGAGTTGCTGTCAACAGAGAACTGTTGACGACGGACGCGGAAGCGGTTGTCAGTGATCCGCAGGTGGATATTGTGGTGGAACTGATCGGCGGCTATGAACCGGCACGCACTCTGGTTCTGAAGGCGCTGAAAGCCGGCAAGGCCGTGGTGACGGCCAACAAGGCGCTGCTGGCGCTGCATGGGAGGGAGTTGTTTGCCGCGACGGCTGCAGGTTCCGGCGAGCTTTTTTTCGAGGCTTCGGTTGCGGGGGGCATTCCTCTGGTTACGTCCATTCGGGAAAATCTGGGGGGCAATCGTGTCCTTTCGCTTTTGGGAATTCTCAACGGGACCTGCAACTATATTCTGACCCGGATGACCGATTGCGGCGAGAGTTTCGACGCCGCCCTGCGGGATGCGCAGGAGAAGGGCTTTGCCGAAGCCGATCCGTCCTTTGATGTGGACGGGATCGATACGGCGCACAAGTTGGCGGTGCTCATGGGGCTCTGCTGGGGGCGCCTGCCGGATTTCGATCAGATCTATGTGGAAGGCATTTCACGGGTTTCGGCGGTGGATATCGAGTTCGCCCAGCGTTTTGGCTATGTGATCAAACTGCTGGCAGTGAGCAAGCAGACTGAAAAAGGCGTGGAAGCCCGGGTGCATCCGACCATGTTGCCCGTTGATCATCCCCTGGCAAGTGTCAACGGTGTTTTCAATGCGGTGGAACTTGTGGGCGACTTTGTAGGTCCGGTGACCTGGATGGGGCCGGGAGCCGGCCGGCGTCCCACTGCGAGCGCGGTGGTGGGCGACGTTCTTCAGGCGGCGCGGAGTCTTCTGCGGGGAGGACGCTTCCGGGGGGCGCCGTTGGGCTATGTGGAGGGGACAATGGCCTCTCTGCCCATTCGTTCCATGGATGAGCTCAAAGGACGATTCTATTTGCGTTTCAATGTCATTGACTGCCCCGGCGTGCTGGGCCGGATTCTGACCGCTTTGGGCGAGAAGGGGATAAGCATCGCCTCGATGATCCAGATGCAGCGTCGTGCCGATTGCAAGGTGCCCGTGGTGATGATGACCCATGAAACCCGGGAAGCGGCCATTCGTTCGGCGCTGGCCTATATCGACAAGGATGATTTTGTCTGGGAACCCAGCGTGTTTATCCGGATAGAAAACAACCTGTAATCGCATGAATTCGATTGAGAAGAGTTACTAAACAGGATTTGTTTTGGACTTGTTTTCTAAATGCACGAAGCATGAGACTTTAAATAAAGCGAGAGCAAGCGGTCTCTATCCTTATTTCCATATGCTGACAACCGGTCAGGATACGCAGGTTGTTATGGAAGGGAGAGACGTTATCATGCTGGGCTCCAATAACTATCTCGGCCTGACGAGCGACGAGCGCGTCAAGAGGGCGGGGATAGAAGCTTTGGAAAAGTATGGTTCGGC
>JAILGY010000186.1:0-3306 GCA_024696325.1 bacterium
CTGGCAGGAGCTTTTGACTTTGCTGGAGACGCACTGTACGCCGATTCTGACCTGGGGCAACGCCGAGGAACGAAAGATGGCCGAGGCCCTGTGCGCGCGGGGCGAAAGACGACGCCTCTGGCCGGGCGGCACTCTGGGCGAACTGACGGCTCTGCTTGCCCGGGCGGATCTGGTGGTCGGCTGCGATACCGGGCCGATTCAGATCGCCGCGGCGCTGGGCACCGCAACGCTGGCGCTCTTTTTTGCCAGCGACGTTTCCCGTACCGGAGCGCGCGGGCCGCGCATCGTCAGCATGCAGGCTCCTCTGGACTGCTCTCCCTGTTTGCGCCGGGAATGTCCTTTGGGGCAACAGGAGGAACGTCTCTGCGTTCAGGCGCTGACCGTGGAGGCGGTTTTCCGGGAGGCTAAACGCTTGCTGGAAGATGGCGCGCCGGAAGGGTAGGGGCGCGTGTGGTGTAATTTCTTTTAACAAAGCAGCCCGGGAAAAAGCTGTAGTGAATATTCGACGGGCATTTGTTATACTTGTTTCGCTTGCTCCTCAAAACCATTTGGGAAGAAACCATGAGCGTCGTACGCAGCAAGAACAGCCGCAAAGACCGCGCTGGGCCCGATCCAGAGGAACTCCAACGGCGCAATCAAGCCCTCTGTCTGATGGACGATATCTTCATGCGGGCATGTTTCCAACACAGCTCCGACTGTGTGGAGCGCATCCTGCGCGTCATTCTGGAAAAGAACCTGAAGGTACGAACGGTGGAGCTCCAGAAAACGTTGAGCAATCTGCCGAATCTTCGGTCCATTGTGATGGATATTTTCGCCGAAGATAGCGAGGGCAAACTGTACAATATCGAAATGCAGACAGGTTTGCCGGGCGCAAGCCCGCGACGACCGCGGTTCTACCTGAGCATGATGGATGTGAACGTGCTGAAAGCGGGCGAAGATTTTGAGCGTTTACCCGAGGCCTATTCCATTTTCATTGTTGAAGGCGATCCCTTCGGCACGGGGGAACCGCTCTACATGTTCACCCGACGTACCAAAAGCGGTCTGTCTCTGGGCGACGGCACGACCATCATCTATATGAATGCCCAGATGCAGGATCCGGATACCGAGTTGGGCCATTTGGCACACGATCTCCACTGCACCAATCCAGATGCGATGTGGTTTTCGGAGCTGGCAAAAGCCGCCTGGCATTTCAAACGAACCCCTGAAGGAGTACGACGTATGAACAACATGATGGCAGAGCTCTGGGAAGAAGGCTGGGAAAAAGGCCAGCTGGAAGGCTGGGAAAAAGGCATTTCTTTGGGACGTGAGGAAGGCAAAAGTACGGAAAAACGCGACAGCGCGGCCCGGATGCTGGCCATGGGCAAGTTTTCCATGGAGGATATCGCTGCGGGCACGGACTTGAGTCTCGACGAGGTCCGTGCTTTGGCGGAACAACAGCGGGAAATGTAGTGGTTTTGCGTTAAAGACGATATTTGACCAGTGGGGCGGGCGGCCTGGCCGGCAGAGACGGATGCATGGTAATGGGCCGTTCCCAGCTGTCAAGCTGTAGGCTCCTCTGGACTGCTCTCCCTGTTTGCGCCGGGAATGTCCTTTGGGGCAACAGGAGGAACGTCTCTGCGTTCAGGCGCTGACCGTGGAAGCGGTTTTCGACGCGGCAATTCGTCTTCTGGAAAAAAACGGGAAATAAAAAAAGCCCCCTTGAAAGGGGGCTTTTCTCTATCTGTTTTCTCGCCATTCTTCACGTGGTGCGCGCCTTGCGTTTAAGCAGGCGAATCAGAGCCATGAGCAGTGCCGCTATTCCCAGCAGGATACCGCTCACTAACGGCCGAAAGCGTATCCAGGCTATCGCAGTAACCAGACAGGACCAGATCACGCCCAAGGGTATTGCCACCAGACTGGTACCTGTACCCATTCCCAACGCGACGATAACCAAAATGATGCCAAGCACGCGCAGGCCCCAAGTAATCATGTTGTTTTCGTCCTTCGCGTTTTGGAACATGGTGTCCATGTCAACCGTTCCCATGGAAAGTCTGTAAAAATCCGTGTCGTTGGAAGCATGGAACTTCTGGAAGGTGTTGCCGTTTACCTTGGCAATAAGGGAAATGACCTCCGGAGAAACCTCGTAAAAACGGATCTGGACATCACCAATTTCCGCCTGGTTGGCGCTTCTGCCGATGTAGATCGTATTGCCGCTGGCATGAAGGCCAGTTGTGGCGTTCATGTCAATGGCTCGTGCAATGTTGCCAATTCCGCCAATCCCGCCGTTATTGCCGCCAATCCCGACGGCATTGCTCGCCGGGGCGCTGCCGGAAAACAGGTTCTGGCGCAGTGCCCGCAGTTCTTCCCCGGTCAGCCGTACATCCAGCGCCTTTTCCTCGCCGATGGAGTGCGACAGAAAGTCCGGCAGACGGTAGGCACCCAGCATGACGTTCGACGCGTACCATGTTTCGTCCCCAAGACCGGAAAGGCACACGGTGTTCGTATGACCCTGTGGATTTTCGAAGCCGGAGGAATTGACCGGAGATTTTACCCAGCGTTTTTCATAGGTGTAATGACGTATGGTTTCTTCGCCGCTGCCGGCTTTCTGGCGTTTCTCTTCCTGCACCTGCTCAACCCACTGGTAATACTGGACTTCACGGCGCAACCGCAGAGCCCGGGCTTTCACCATGAAGGTCGGATCCTCCACGGTGTCGCTGGTTGTGGCCATTCCGGAGACATACGCGACCTTGCCCTCGAACGAAGGATCCACCTGCTCAACACTGCCCATTGGCACGGTGACCTTCTTCATCTCGGTGATGGCATCCCCGGTGTGGACGGCCCGGCCTTCATTCCAGTACATGAGGGGGGTGGCAGCGGCCAGCAGGAGCAGGCACCCAAGACACCCGAGAGAGTTTCCCAAGGGGCGACTCACGCGGTGCGCGCCTTCCGTCCGCGCAGGAAAACCAGGGCCACGAGCAGTGCCGCCACTCCCAGCAGGATACCGCCCAGCAGCGGCCGGAAGCGTATCCAGGCCACCGCGATGACTACGCAGGACCAGGCCACGCCCAGAATCGTTGCCACCAGACCGGTGCCCATTCCCACCAGGTTGCCGATAAAGGGCACAACGCTGGCCAGGACGGCGAGCGGCGCAAGGATCATCTTCAATGCGGCGATGACCAGCATGATGCCGACCACGCGCAGGATCCAGGTCATGGTGGTGTTGGCGTCCTTGGCGCTTTGGAACATGGTGCCCATGTCAACCGTGCCCATGGAAAGCTTGTGGAAACTTGTGCCGTTGGAGGCGAGGAACTTCTGGAAGGTGTCGCC
>JAILGY010000197.1:0-17048 GCA_024696325.1 bacterium
GCGCCCAGAAGAATTCCTCCCAAAACGGTTGCCCACAACTGCTTGCCATGCATTGAATTTTCCTCCTCATAAACACAAGCAATAAAGAACAAAATGAATATTTTGAATTATTTTTTCACGGTGATTTCCAGAAGCTGCATCTTTTTTCGCAGCGTATTGCGGTTGATCCCCAGGATTTCGGCGGCGCGGATCTGGTTGCCGCGGGTTTTTTCCAGCACAATTTGGATGAGCGGACGCTCGATCTGCCTCATGACGATGTCGTGGAGGCTGGTGATGGTGGCGAGGTTCATGATGGCGAAGGTATCGCGCAGTTTTTCATTCACCATCTGCTCCAGTGCGATTTCCTGGGATGGCGCGGGAATGCGCGCCGGAGACGAATTTGCGTACAGCGCGCGCAGACGTTGAACCCGGCAGAGCATGGTTTCGACTTCTTCGTTGGCCGGGGGCAGGCTCAGACAGTCGTCCGCTCCCTGGGCAAAGGCGTCCTGCACCCTGTCTGCCGCCGAAAGGAGCGCAACCAGAGGCAGTCCGGCGCAGAGCGCGCGCAGACGGGAAAGATGTCCGGGGGCGGCATTGCGTGCATCCACAAGTATGGCCAGATGGTTTTCTTCCATCACATGCTGCGGCGCTTCCTGTATGGAAGAAAGAGTGCTGTCCATCTCGTGCATGGCCAGTTTTCGCGCCAGCAGCTCCGCAAGCCCGTCATCATCGGTGATAATCAGCATTCGCCGGTTGTTCATGCGTTCCCCTTTACGTTTTTGTATATGGCGATACGGCGTTCGATGTGGGAAAACGGCAATGAGATGTGGGCTACGGTTTCCAGTGCCAGTGCGCCGTTTGCCGCCTGCGGCGGCGTATCGTTGTCCTGTGCGCTTTTCATTATCAGCAGACGGCCGCCCATGCGCAGCAGCCGGGCGGTGGCGCCGGCAACCATCGCCGTGCTTCCCAGGGCGCGGGCAACCACCGCGTCCACTGGCAGAAGTTCGGGATGGCGTATGTTCAGATCCTCCAGCCGGGCCGCGATGGGTTCCACATGTTTCAGGCCGAGAGTCCTGCGCATTTCCTTCTGAAAATATACCTTGCGCTGCGAAGCATCAACCGACAATATCCGCAGCCCGGGCCGGAAAATGGCAATCGGCAGGGCGGGAAAACCCGCGCCGGATCCCGCATCCAGCAGGCTTTGCACGCCGTCCAGCCAGGGCAGGACGGTCAGGGAATCGACGATGTGTTTTTCCAGGGCCTCGCGGCGATCGTGTATCGCGGTCAGGTTGAACGCGCCGCTCCAGTGTTCCAGGTGGTCGAGCAGCGCAAGGCAGGCGCGCAGCTGCTCCGTCCGGGCAACAATGCCAAGCTGGCCCAGCTGTTCGCTTAAGGTGTTCTCCTCGGAAGGGCTCATGAGGCTTTCCTTTTCAGCAGGATGGAGAGAATGGCCAGCGCGGCCGGCGTCATTCCGCGGATCCGGGAGGCCTGTCCCAGCGTCTGCGGGCGGACACGCTGCAGTTTCTCCCGCACCTCCCGGGTCAGGCCGGAAACGCCGCTGAAGTCCATGTCCTCCGGAATCACAATGTTTTCCGATTTCTGAAACCGCTCGATTTGATCGTACTGGCGCTGAATGTATCCCGCGTACTTGACGTGCACCTCCAGCTGGCTGAGCACATCCGGCTCCAGTTCACGTAAAGGCGGGCACCAGGGGAGCAGATCGCCGATAGCCACCTCGGGATGGCGCAGCAACTCCTGCAGGCGGCAGCCCGTCGTGGCGTGCGGCAGGGGCGTCTGCGGCGCGTCCGCCATGTCCGGCTGGTAGCGCGCTTCCTCCAGCAGCGTTTTTCCCCGCTCCAGCTGCTCCATCTTTTGCCCGAACAGCTCCCAGCGCCGATCGTCTGCCAGGCCCAGATGCCGGGCCCGTTCGGTGAGCCGCTGATCGGCGTTGTCTTCCCGCAGGTGAAGCCGGTATTCCGCGCGTGAGGTGAACATCCGGTAGGGCTCGTCGGTGCCGAGGTTGACGAGATCATCGATCATCACGCCGATATAGGCCTGATCCCGTGTCACGGTGAAGGGCGCTTTGCCCTGCACGGCCAGCGCCGCGTTGATGCCCGCGACGAGTCCCTGCCCCGCCGCTTCCTCGTAACCGGAGGTGCCGTTGATCTGGCCCGCGTGGTAGAGGCCGGATATGGCCTTGGTTTCCAGCGTCGGTTTCAGTTCGATGGGATCGACGTAGTCATATTCGATGGCGTAGCCCAGTCGCGCGATTTCGGCCTGCTCCAGGCCGGGAATCGTGCGGACCAGCGCCAGCTGGACATCGGCGGGCAGCGATGTGGAGATCCCGTTGGGATAGATCTCTTCGCTTGAACGGCCCTCCGGCTCCAGAAAGATCTGGTGGCGCGGTTTTTCGGGGAAGCGCATGACCTTGTCTTCGATGGAGGGGCAGTACCGCGGGCCGGTACCCTCGATAACGCCGCAGTACAGCGGCGAGCGATCCAGATTGGCGCGGATGATGTCGTGGGTGGCCTCGTTGGTGTGGGTGATAAAACAGGGCATCTGTTCGAGTTCCAGCCTCTTGTGGAGAAAGGAAAAGGGGTGCGGCGGCTCGTCGCCGAGCTGCATCTCCAGGTGGGAAAAATCTATGCTGGAACGCACCAGGCGCGACGGCGTGCCGGTTTTGAGACGCCCGACTTTGAGCCCCAGCGCGGCCAGCTGGGCGGAGAGCCCGATGGAGGCGGGTTCTCCCGCCCGTCCGCCGGCGAAGTGTTTCAGGCCCACATGGATCAGGCCGCGCATGAAGGTGCCGGTGGTCAGGATGACGCGGCGTCCCTCGAAGAGCACGCCCTCTTCGATTTCGACGCCGCAGACCGCATCGTTTTCCACTTTAAGCCGGACGGCATGACCCTGCTTCAGGTTGAGCCGCGGCTGCGCCTCCAGCACCTGCTTCATGCGCAGGTGATAGGCACGGCGATCGGCCTGTGCCCGCGACGAGCGCACCGCCGGGCCCTTCCTGGTGTTCAGGATCTTGAACTGTACGCCGGTAGCGTCAATGTTCAGCGCCATTTCGCCGCCCAGCGCGTCGATCTCCTTGACGATCTGCCCTTTGGCCAGGCCGCCGATCGCCGGATTGCAGGACATCTGCGCCACATGGTCGAGGTGCATGGTCAAAAGCAGCGTTGAACAACCCATCCGTGCCGCGGCCAGCGCCGCCTCGCAGCCGGCGTGCCCCGCTCCGATCACAATGACGTCATACTTTTCCGGATAAGTTCTGCTGGTATCCTTGGTCATGATGAATCCTTACAACTCTTCTTTTTCAAAACGTTCTTTGCCATGTTTTTACGATCGATTTTTTTGCTGTTTTTCTTTCTAGCGCCACATCTGCAGCCAGGCAAGCAAAGCCGAAAACAGCCGCTTGAACGGAGACCTGGAAACTGGCACCGGAGGCTGCAGGAGCCGGTACTGCACCACATCTTCCGGCAGGCAGAAACTTCTGGTGGGCCAGTCGTAGTAGGTGGGATAGAGCAGCAGGGTGCCCGCGACCAGCTCGTCCAGAACCAGCCGTGCGCTGCGCCGGGCGAAGAAGGGCAGGCCGGGATCCGCGAAATCTTTGGTGAGGCCCCAGCCCGCGTAGAAGGGACCGCCGTAGGTACAGACCTCCAGCCCTCGCAGCAGCGCCTCGAAACCGGAGAGCGAAGTCAGCGTGTGCACCTCGTCCACGCGGGAAAGCAGGACGCCCATATGAATGTCCCGTACCACCTCGTCGGCAAGGGAACGCATCTTTTGCCCGTCGATTTTCCCCCTGCGGTTGCCGGATTCCACGTCGGGATGGGGCTTGTAGACGAGGAAAGCGTCAGGATTGTGCGCCCGCACCGTCTGCAGCAGCTCAAGGTTGCTGCGGATGCCGCACCCGCCCTTGCGTACCGAGGCGTCATCCTCCACCTGGCCCGGCACCAGCAGAATCCGGCGGTCCTTGGGCCAATGCGTGGTTGCGATGTGCTTTTCGCCCACGTTGTACTTGGTAATGCCCGTTTGGACAATGGTTTGCCGCAAGATTCCGGCACGTGCGCAGAGTTCGCCATGGTCGGGACGCCGGCGGATGGTGTTCAGGATGCATTCCAGATCGCTGGGGCGTCCGGGATCGTAGTAGATGCCGCTGCGGTCAAGCGTCAACGAATAGGGGAGCTTGAAGTTGGAGCCCAGGCCCACAGAGCGGATGAAACCGTCCTCCATGCGGGCGAAGGGGCGTCCCTGCTTCCGGCAACGCTGCTCCAGGGAATCATCCGGGCACTGGGGGGACCAGGCGACCACATCGCCTCCGTGCCGCACGGCGCAGGCCAGGGCACGCTCCTGACCGTGAAAGTGCCGGAAGAAGCGGAAGGAAGCGTCCGTACTCTGCAGGCAGGCCCGCGCATGCGGATGCTTCCAGCCAAAAAAGCCGTAACAGGCATGCAGGCCGCGGTTGGCCTCGTTCTTTTCGCGCTGGAGTGCCAGCCGCCGGATAACGTTGTGAATGTCGCAGCGCTCTCCGGAAACCGGATTGATGTAGCGGGGATAGCAGAGATAGGCTGCCGCGAACAGCTCCTCCAGCGTGCGCCGCTGTACGCGGCGCGGACAGGAAAGCGCGTCGGTGGTCAGGCCCCAGCCGGCGTAGAACGGCATTCCGAAACAGTAGACCGGCTTTGACAGCAGAAGGGCCTCCATGCCCATCTGTGAGGTGACGCAGAAGACGGCGTCCGCCTGCGCCAGAAGCGAGAGCGGCGCCACATCGCAGGCAATACGCGTCACATCGCCTGGAAGATGATCGTACAGATAGCCGCGCTTGAAACCAGCCAGCGTATCGGGATGGGTTTTCACAAAGAGGCGCCCGTGCGGAAAACGGTTCCGGGCCTCTTCCAGCATGCGGATGAAACTCTCTTCGCCGGCCTGTCCCAGCGTAACGGAACTGTCGCCGTAGCTCTGATCGATAAGGAGCACTCTGGGAACGTCGTCCCCGCCCAGCAGATCCGGGCGCGCCGCGGGCGCATGGTTGTACTTGCTCAGGCAAAAGGAACGGATCTCCGCCATGGCCTGTCGTGCGCTGGCGAGCAGTTCCGGTGTTTCCCAGCCGCTGCGGTTCAGCAGATTTTCCAGATCCGAGGGCGCGGAGGCATCGTAGTAGATGCCGCTTCTGTCCACGACCAGCGAGAGCGGCGGCGCATGCCGGGCCCCCAGATCCAGAGAGCGCAGGAAACCATCCTCCACCGCAATATAGGGGATGCCTCGCTGGGCCGCATAGCGCCGCGCCTTTTCCGCCGTGGCCTTGTGCCCCCAGCCCACCACCGCGTCCGGCGGCGTTTGGGGCGGGCGGAAGCACCAGCGCATCCTTTCTCCCAGGAAGGTTTCCAGATGCGGAATGCGCGATAATGTGCGGGAAAAGGTGATCAGCATGACAGGTCGGTATCCGGCAGATGTCCTTCCGTCTTGAAAACGGACAGGCCTCCCAATAAAATATAAATTGCTTTTCGCTCCATATACTTTATAAAGTATATGCAAGGCAATTTACTCTTTCATTCTTTTTCAAAGGAGGTAGAAACAATGGCAGATATGGCAAAATATCAGTGTGCATGTGGTTATGTGTATGATCCGGCAGCAGGCGATGACAACGCGCATATCCCTGCCGGCACTTCATTCGACGATCTTCCCGACAATTGGGTTTGCCCGATATGCGGTCTGGGAAAAGACGGCTTTGTCAAAATGTAATTCCGTTTTCACTGTATGAAATGTAGATGAACTTTTTTGTTCGCATCGGCCCGAAACCCGCGGTATACACCGCATACATCAAGGTTTCGGGCTTTTTTGTGGATGAACCTTCTTCTGATGAAGCCCGGGCCCTGTACCCTTGAAGCGCCGGAGACTGTGGATAACCATGTTGACAATGTGGATACTCTGCAATCAATACGCGAGCTTGATGCATCGGCGAGAAGAGGTTCTTTTGATAAATATATGAATTTGCTTGGCTTTTGCGGCGAGAGTGGTGAAAAGCCCATGATTGCGCTCTGTGGACAAATGCTGTGGGCAACAGGACGGGGGAGGAGCGGATGCTGACGGTTGCCTGTATCAAACAGGTACCGGATACCACGCAGGTACGCATAGATCCGGAGACCAATGCCTTGATTCGTGAAGGGATTCCCTTCATTATCAACCCCTACGATCTGCATGCGCTGGAAGAGAGCCTGCGTTTTCAGGAACGTTTTGGGCTGCGTTCGGTCGCCCTCTCCATGGGGCCGCTCAATGCCGAGGCGGCGCTGCGGCGGGCCCTGGCGCTGGGGGCCGAAAGCGCGGTACTGCTTTCGGATCGCTGTTTCGGCGGCGCGGATACGCTGGCGACCAGCAGGGTGCTGGCAGCCGCCATCGCCCGGTTGGCCGAGGAAGAGGAACTGGCGGTCGTTTTCTGCGGCAAACAGACGATCGATGGCGATACGGCGCAGGTGGGGCCCGGCATTGCCACCCATTTGGGCTTGCAGCAGCTGACGCTGGTGGATTGCATTGAGTATTTCGATGCTCAAAAGCGGCGTATCCGGGTGCGGCGCCGGCTGGAGGATCGGCAGGAGATCGTCGAGGCGCCACTGCCGGTGCTGATAACGGTGGTGCGCGAGCTCAACCGGCCGCGGTATCCGACGGTGCCGGCCCGTCTGGCCGCGGCGAAAAGAGAGATAACGATCTGGGACAACCGGGTGCTGCAGCTGGATCCGGCGCAGACCGGTTTCAAGGGATCGCCGACCGTGGTCAAGCGGATCTTTTCTCCGGAGCAGAAATCGGGGGAAATACTGGGCGATGGCCTGCGCGATCCGGAAGCGGCGGTCGATCTGCTGATGCGGCGTTTGCAGGAGCAGGAACTGGTGCCATCCCATTTTGATGGAACGGGCGGACGATCATGACGGGAAATCGCGGTGTTGCACGGCTGTTGCCGGGAAAATGCATCGGATGCGGCGAGCGTTGCCTGCAGAGCTGCCCGAAGGACGCCATTGCCATGGATGCGGCGGGGGCTCCGGTTATTGCGCCGGAACGCTGCGTTGGATGCGGCCTGTGCGTGCGGGCATGCCCCGCGCAGGCGCTGGAGATGACAGGCGGCGCGGGCGCCGTTCAGGTGGAAGCGGCGGCGAATTCCGTTGGCGGCGATGATTTTTCCGCCTGGCACGGTGTCTGGGTGGTGGTGGAGCAGTTTGCGGGCGTGGCCGCCCGGGTTTCCTGGGAGCTGCTGGGCGTGGGCCGTGAGCTTGCGAACAAGCGCCACACCGATTTGGGCGCGGTCATCATTGGTCATCGGGTGGAGCCCCTGGCAGCGGAAGCCGCCCGCTATGGCGCGCAGATCGTGTACCTGCTGGATGCGCCGGTCTATGCGTCGTATCGCACCGCTTCCTACTGTGCGGCGGTTTGCCATCTGGTCGAAAAGCACCAGCCGGAAATTGTGCTTTTGGGGGCCACCGGTCAGGGACGGGATCTGGCCGGAGCGGTGGCAACCCGTCTTGCCACCGGCCTGACCGCCGACTGTACCGGGCTGGATATCGACGAGCGCGGTTTTCTGCTGCAGACCCGGCCGGCCTTTGGCGGCAACATCATGGCGACGATACTCTGCGAGCGTTTTCGCCCCCAGATGGCGACGGTGCGGCCGAAGGTCATGCCTTTGCCGGAACCGCTGGAGCGGCCTTCCGCAACCGTCGTTCACGATGCTTTTGCGCCGGAAGAGGCTTTCGTTGCGGTCAAGGTGCTTGAAGTTCTGCGGGCGCAGGGCGAAAGTGAGGGCGTTGACATTGCCGCGGCCGATATCATCGTGGCCGGGGGACGGGGACTGCGCAGCCGGGAAAACTTCGCGCTGCTGCGCGAACTGGCCGATGTTCTGGGGGGCGTGGTGGCGGCCTCCCGCTGCGCGGTGGATGCCGGCTGGATAGGCCACGACCGCCAGGTGGGCCAAACCGGGAAAACCGTGCGCCCCAAACTCTACATTGCCTGCGGCATCAGCGGCGCGATTCAGCACAAGGTGGGCATGGCGTCTTCCGAGGTCATTGTCGCCATCAACAGTGATCCGGATGCGCCGATCTTTCAGATTGCCACCTATGGTATCGTGGGCGATCTGTTTCAGATCGTGCCGCTTCTGACGCAACATATCCGCGCGTTGCGTGGCGAAGCCATCTCCGCCTGATCGGAGCCGTTTCCAGTCCATTTGAGCGGTTTTCCGAGCGTGTTTTTTTCAGGCGGTTTGGAAAGTCCAACGGGGATGCTTGTCTTATGATGCGTTCAATATGTTTCGGGATTCTTCTGGCGCTTGCGACCGGCTTTTTTGTCTGGGGCTGCCGGGATCGTTTGCGGCTGATGCTCGCCGGCCGTTCCGAAGCGCGCTGGGATCGTCTTTGGGAACGGCTGCGCGGAGTCGTGGTGTATGCCTTTGGACAGCGGCGGGTCCTGCGGCGAAAATTCGGCCGCAATCATTTCATCATCTTCTGGGCCTTCATGGTGCTGCTTCTGGCCAACGGCGAATTTGTCGCAAGCGGCCTCAATCCGGCCTGGTCTCTGGATTTTCTCCCGCAAGCCCTGCTTTGCCCCCTGCGCTTTCTGTTTGATGCCGTTTCCCTGCTGGCCCTGCTTGCGGTTGGTGTCGCCGCACTGCGGCGGATCTTCTTTCCGCCGGACTATCTTGCAAGCCGCTACGTCGGCGCGCGCAGCGGCGAAGCCTTCCTCATCCTGGGCTTCATCGCGCTGCTGATGCTCGCCTATTTTATCCTGAATGGCGCCCGTATCGCCCTGGGCTCCATGCACAATGCGTCGTGGATGCCCATTTCCCGGATGGCGGGCCATTTTCTGGGCGGTCTTTCGCCGCGGACGCTTCATGGCGTTGCGGAGTGCGCCTGGTGGCTTCATGCCGTGGTGCTGCTGGCCTTCATGAACCTGCTGCCGCGCAGCAAGCACATGCATATCCTCACGGTCATTCCCAATATTTTCTTCCGCAAGCTGGAACAGCCCGATCTGCCGTCCCGGGAGGATTTTTCGTCCGGCACGGCCTTTGGCGTGGCAGACTCCAAAGATTTCACCTGGAAGGATCTGCTGGATACCTTTTCCTGCGCGGAATGCGGACGCTGCCAGGAAGTCTGCCCGGCCTTTCAGACCGGAAAGCCCTTAAGCCCCCGCGACATCGTCCACAACATAAAGATCCATCTGCTTGCCGGGGGGAAGCTGGGACCGCTGGTAGGGGCCTTTGGCGAGGGCCACTGCTCCGGGGAGGAGCTGTGGAGCTGCACCGCCTGCGGCGCATGCCAGAATATCTGTCCGGCTTTGATTGAACATCCCGGAAAGATCCTGCGGATGCGCCGTTTTCTGGTGGAGATGCAGGCGCGTTTTCCGGAAGAGCTGTACGGCTTTTTTGAAAATATGGAACAGCGCGGCAATCCCTGGGGGATAATGCCGGCCGAACGGGAGCGCTGGGCGGCGGCGCAGACGGTGCGGGAATTTGTTGCGGGAAAGACCGAATGGCTCGTGTACGTGGGCTGCGCGGGCGCCTTCGACAGCCGTTGTCAGCAGGTGCTGCGGGCGTTGTGCCGTGTCCTGGACGCGGCGGGGCTGGACTGGGGTACCCTGGGCAATGCGGAGCTCTGCTGCGGCGAGAGCCTGCGGCGCCTGGGCAACGAGTACATGTTCGAGAAGATGGCGCAGGAAAATGTCCGCTGTCTGCAGGAGCACGGAGTCGGCAAGGTGATGACGGTCTGCCCGCACTGCTTTTCCACGCTGAAAAATGACTACCGTGCCTATGAGGCGGATTTTGAGGTCTGGCATCACAGCCAGGTGCTGGCCCATCTGGCGCAGAGCGGGCGCTTGCGCCTTGCGCCGGCGGATCTGTGGGGCAAGGTGCTGTATCATGATCCCTGCACGCTGGGCCGTCACAACCGTGAATTTGCCGCGCCCCGCGCGGTTGTCGCCGCAAGTTGCGGGCAGATGCCGCTGGAATTTCCCCGCCATGGGGAAGAGGGCTTTTGCTGCGGCGCCGGCGGCGGCCGGATGTGGATGGAGGAAAGCACCGGGGAGCGGATCAACCGCACCCGCCTGCGTGAGGGGCTGGCGCTTGCCCCCGATACGCTTTGCACTGCCTGCCCATATTGCCTGATAATGCTGGAGGATGCCGCAAAGGATGAGGGCCTTGAGCTCAAGGTACGGGATATTGCCGAAATAACGGCGCAGGCGCTGCAGGAAGCCGGGTGAATGCCCCGCTTTCGGGAAATGACTCAGAACATGTTGTGGAATACATGGAAAGGTTGACAACTATGATTGGACAACAGGATGGTCTGGCAATTGCCAGAGGAGAGCACGGGACCCTGCATTTGCTGCCCAGGATGGCCAACCGGCACGGCCTGATCGCCGGTGCCACCGGAACCGGCAAGACCGTGACGCTCAGGGTTTTGGCGGAGCATTTCAGCAACTTGGGGGTGCCGGTCTTTCTGGCGGATGTGAAGGGCGATCTGTCGGGGATGCTTGAACCCGGAGAAGGTACATCCAAGGTGATGCAGCGCGCTGCCGAACTCGGTTTGAGCGATTTTTTCCTGCAGGGCTTTCCGGTGGAATTCTGGGATGTGTTTGGCGAAAAGGGACATCCTCTTCGGGCGACGGTGTCCGATATGGGCCCCCTTCTGATGACGCGCCTTCTGGGACTCAATGACACGCAGAGCGGTGTTTTGACGCTGACCTTCAAGGTGGCCGACGATCATGGCCTGCTGCTTCTGGATCTGAAGGATCTGCGGGCGATGCTGCAGTTTGTCGGCGAGAATGCCGCCCGCGTCCGCACCGAGTACGGCAACGTCAGTGCCGCCAGCATCGGCGCGATTCAGCGCGCGTTGCTGCGGCTGGAAAACGAGGGCGCGGGGCTCTTTCTTGGCGAACCGGTCCTGGCGCTGGACGATCTCATGCGGGTGGATGCGCAGGGGCGCGGGGTGATCAGCATTCTTTCCGCCGAGCGCCTGATGAGTTCTCCCAGCATGTATGCCGCCTGCCTGCTCTGGATGATGGCCGCCCTGTTCGAGCAGCTGCCGGAAGTCGGCGACCCGCCCCAGCCGAAGCTGGTCTTCTTCTTCGACGAGGCGCACCTGCTGTTCAGCGATTTGCCGCGTGTGCTGCAGGACAAGATAGAACAGATCATCCGGCTGATCCGTTCCAAGGGAGTGGGCATCTATTTTGTCACGCAGAATCCGCTGGATATTCCCGATGTCATTCTGGGGCAGCTGGGCAACCGGGTGCAGCATGCGCTGCGCGCCTACACGCCGCGGGATCAGCGGGCGGTGCGCGCGGCCGCCCAGACTTTCCGGGTCAATCCGGGACTGGATGTGGAGCGGGTTATTGGTGAGCTGGGCGTGGGCGAGGCCCTGGTTTCGCTGCTGGATGAAAAGGGCATCCCGCAGCCGGTGGAGCGCGCCCTGATCTATCCGCCCGTGAGCCGTATGGCGCCGTTGGATGCCCGGGAAGTGGAGGCTGCGGCGCGTCGTTCCGCGCTGGACCGGCTCTACCGGGAGAGCGTGGATCGCGAGTCGGCCTACGAGTTGCTGGCCAGCCGCGTGGCGCCAGAACCGGCTCCGAAGGGCGGCCGGGCGGCGCCCAGGAAGGAAAAGGGCTCCTGGTCGGACATTGCCACCTCCGTGGTGAAGAGCGCCACCCGGGCGGCCGGCAGCCAGTTGGGCCGGCAGATTATTCGTGGTATCCTGGGTTCCCTGGGGAAAAGGTGAGAGAAGGCGAAGAAGTAGTTTCTTGAGGAAAGCCGGTTTATCCGGGTTCGGGGCGCGTCGCGCCCTCCGGAAAGCACAATAAATGCGAGGAGAGCGGTTTATGTCCACAGTGGTTATTATCGGTTCCCAGTGGGGGGACGAAGGCAAGGGAAAGATAGTTGATATCTATACCGGCTATGCGGACGAAGTAGTGCGTTTCCAGGGCGGCAACAACGCCGGCCACACCCTGGTGGTGGGCGAGGAAACCACCGTGATGCACATTATCCCTTCGGGGATTCTGCACCCGGGCAAGCGGTGCTTTATCGGCAACGGGGTTGTGCTGGATCCCAAGGTGTTCTTTGGGGAAATCGCGGCCCTGCGGGCCCGCGGCTACTGTCAGGACGACCGGCAGCTGGTGGTGGATCCGGCGGTCAACATCATCATGCCGTATCACCGCGCCATCGACGTGGCACGGGAAAAACACGCCGGGAGCCGCAAGATTGGCACGACCGGACGCGGCATCGGTCCGGCCTACGAGGACAAGGTCGGGCGGCGTGCCATCCGGCTGGAGGATCTGATCTATCCGGAAGTCTTTGCCACCAAGCTGCACGAGATCCTGCCGGAGAAGAATTTCCTGCTGGAAAAGTTTCTTGGGGAGCCTCCGCTGGACGAACAGGAGATCTACGACGAGTACACGGCCTACGGCGCGCAGTTGAAGCACTACCTGGGCAACACCTCCATCCTGCTCAACGAGAGCCTTGCCGCCGGCAAGCGCATCCTGTTCGAAGGCGCGCAGGGCACTTTGCTGGATATCGATCACGGCACCTATCCTTTCGTCACCTCGTCTTCGACGGTGGCTGGCGGCGCCTGTACCGGAAGCGGCGTGGGGCCATGCGCCATCGATGCGGTGGTTGGCGTCTGCAAGGCCTACGTTACCCGGGTGGGGGAAGGCCCCTTCCCCACGGAGCTGCACGATGAAACCGGCGAACTGCTCCGCCACAAGGGCCATGAATATGGTGCCACCACCGGCCGTCCCCGCCGTACCGGCTGGCTGGACATGGTGGCCCTGAAAAAGGCCATCCAGCTCAATGGTCTGACCGGTCTGGCGCTGACCAAAATGGATGTGCTCAACACCCTGCAGACCATCAGGATCTGCGTTGCCTACAAGCTGGATGGCCGGACCATTACAGATTTTCCGTCCGATGTCCGGCAGTTGACTCGCTGCATTCCGGTCTGGGAGGAACTGCCCGGCTGGAACTGCGACATCTCCGGCGCGACCGCGGTGGAGCAGCTGCCGGCGGCGGCGCAGGGCTTTATTGCCCGGCTCGAAGGGCTGAGCGGCTGTCCGGTCATTCTGATTTCCGTGGGTCCGCGCCGTGATCAGACCATTCAGGTGCAAAATCCGTTTGAAACCGGCAAAAAAGGTTGACGTCACAGAAAAATGCCATTATAAGACATAGGGTTTGTTGCAGAGGGCCGCTAGCTCAGTTGGTAGAGCACCTGACTTTTAATCAGGTGGTCGTTGGTTCGATCCCAACGCGGCTCACCACTTTTTACGTCCCCATCGTCTAGCTCGGCCTAGGACACCGGCCTTTCACGCCGGCGACAGCGGTTCAAATCCGCTTGGGGACGCCAATAAAAGAAGTGGGCGGTTTCGAAATATCGAAACCGCCCTTTTTTATTCTTTCCACGGGAAGGCCGGGGAGCCGGGAGAGCTCTGCGGTCCTTGGCCGGTCTTCATGCTGCCGGACGGGGCTTGCCCCCGTCCGGCGTTTTCATTGATGCGTTTCCCTGACGGGTTTATATCTTCGGCTTTACCCCCAGCCACGGCATCTTTTCGTCGATGAAGCTCGTGACGCCGTATTTGATGCTGGGGAGCAGTCCCAGTTTCTTGGTGGCGCCGGCCTGGTTGGTCTTCACCACGTCGCCCATGACATCCAGGAAGGTGTCGGGATTGGCGTTGCGGCTGTGGTCCTTGTCCTCCTCGTCCTTCAGGGCGTTCAGGGTGTTCAGGGCTTTGGTCCGCAGGGCGCTGATGATTTGGTCGACCGCCGCGTTATGCTCTGGGTGCGCCGTGTCCTCCAGGGCTTCCCTGTGCTGGTTCCACACCTCAAGCAGGGCGGGATCCTTGTCCACGGTGTTGGCCTTGCGGTCTATGATGAAGTTGATGAACTGGAAAGCCTGGCGCACATCTTCCGCCTGTTCCTGGCTCAGTGCCGAATTTTCATCCTCTATCTGCGCGATGAGGTTGTTGATACGGCCCATCACGGACTCGTGGGTCTGGTTCTGGTTGGCCATGGCCATCATGATCTTCTGGATTTCGCGGTTGTACGGCGGGATTTCCGGAGCGTTTATGGATCTGAGCGTATCAATGGCCCGCATTTCCTCCTCGATATGGGTCATGAGGGTGATCATCTCGTTGATGGAGTTCGCCAGGCGTATCTGGCTGCCGGAGAAATTGAAGATGGCATGGGGGATTTCCACTCCGTTGCGCTGGATTTCTCCCAGGATGGCGGCGATACGGCCGCCGGTGTCGCCCAGATCGCCTTTCTGCATGATCACGCGCACGCTCTCCAGAATCTGCTGCTGCTTGCCGTCGAAAACGGCCTGGGCCTGCGGGGGCAGCATGGCGCGGAAGGCATCGAGGAACTTGGAGGACTGCCTGGTGGTGGTGGCCACGATCATGGTCATGACGGCGCTCTGCTGTTCCTGCGTGAGCTTGGTGGCGTTGCCGAAGTCGATGACCGTGAGCTTCTTGCCGTCACTCATGATGTTGCCCGCGTGCAGATCGCCGTGGAAGAAGCCCTGCTCGCCGAAGATGCCCTCGGTCACCCAGACGTCGGCCAGCGCGGTGAGCTGCTTGTGCCGCGCCGCCGCCTCGTCGTACAATGCTTGGAGGCGGGCCTTGACGGGATCGAGCTCGTTCAGGCGTCCCTCGGGCACTTCATACGTCACCCTGCTGCGCAGTCCCTGGGCGTTGAATTCCTCCGACCTGCCGAGGGGCTGCCCCATGCGCTCGATTTCCTCCCTGGTATCCTTGAGAAAGCCGTCCAGGGTGGTGCCGGGGGCCATTTCCATGGCCATGGAATTGCTCTTGGGCGGGATGTCCTCCACCACCTTGACGCTCTGGATGCTGCGCTCCTGCCCGTCAAAGGGCTTGTCATACACGGCGCCGAGCCTGGCGTTGCCCGCTTCGATGCCGAAGTCCAGCTCTTCGAGTATGCCTTCCATCTGGCCCCGGAAGGTGCCCGACATGCCGGGCACCTTGGCGGCCGCCTTCTCGAAGATGGGCCTCTCGCGCTGTATGCGGTTGGCCGCGTCCGGCCGCAGGATCTTGACCACGCATTCGCGCGCCTGCCCGTTCCGGTCGGTGATGCGGCAGCGGAAGGCCTGCCCCACGCTGGCCGCCCCCAGGGAAGAGAGCACCTCGATGCTGCGGATGCGCCCGTTGGAGCTGTTGACCATGGCCAGCAGGTTGGCCTCCACGATGTCCGGCGGGATGGGGGCCAGGCGGCTCTTCATGTCCTGGCAGGCGATACGCAGGTCATTCGGCAGGCCGGGGCCGTCCAGGCCCTGGAAGACCTTTTGCAGCACCGGCCCCGCGCCCTTGAGCATGGCGCCCAGCTTCTGCATGGGCGTGGCGTTCGCCGGGGCGTAGCGCAGGCCCGCCGAGATCATGGCCCGCCTGTCCATGAGGGGCACGCTCTGGAAATAGTCCTGAATGACGAACTTGATGAACTTGCCTATGCCATCGCTGTTGAAATCCGTGCCGGCGGCCGCCGCCAGGCTGTCGAGATCGGCTGCCTGCAGCTGCTCCAGGCGCAGCTGGTGCGCCTGCGCCGCATTGGCCGGCGCGGCGGCTGGAGCGTTGTCGCCCGCCGCTTCGACAGGCTGGCCTTCTTGGTTGACACCCAGCGCGGCCTGGGCCTGTGCCTGGGCTGTCTGGGCCTGTGCCTGGGCTTTGGCCTTGGCGGCTTCGGTCTGGGCCTTGGCGGTTTGCGCATCGAGCCTGACCTGCACGTTGGCGGCGTGGGCCGCGCTGGCTTCGTCAAAGGCCTGCTTGGCTTGGGCCACCTCCGCCTGATGCTGATCGGCCGTGGCCCTGGCCGTGACGGCCTGCTGCCGGGCCTGCACGGCCTGCTGGCGGGCGTTGACGGCGGTTTCCTGCGCTGTTCTGGCGTCCGCCAGAACCTGCGGGTCAACCTTTTGGGCTGCCGCATTGGCCGCGTTGCGGGCCATCTGCGCGGCCCTCGCCTCCTGCACGATATCGGGATTTTCGTTGAAAGCTTTAAGCGCCATCTGCGCGTCCGTCAATTCCGCCAGGCTCACAGGATCGTTCGCCTCCGCGGATTCCGCCACCTTGGCCTGGGCCTGCTCAACACGAAGAAGCAGCGGCTCTCGTCTCTCACGTATCTTGGCCTCGGCCTTGGCTGCCGCATCCTCCAGCTGCACAGCCTCACGGGCATCTTGAGGCTGGGTGGCGAAGATCTCTTCCATGTTCTGCGCTGTCACTTCGGCGTTGTGCGCCGCGCTTTCCGCGGTTTCCGCCGCCGTCCGGGACTGGGTGGCCTGCGTCTGCCTGGCTTTCCATACGTCGTCGGCATTATTGACCGCCGTCAACGTAGCATTCAAATTCAGACGGCACTCGTGATCGTGATGATCGGCTTCCTGGAAGGCCGTGGCGGCCTGCTCGGCGGCTTCCTGGGCCTGCCGGGCCTTGTCCGCCAGGCGGGCGTATTCCTCGAATTCATTGACCGCCACCTTGCCGGCCAGGCGCTTGCGCTGCGCGGGATCGTCCACGCCGGTGATGGAGGAAGCCAGGGCCTCCTGGGCGGCGGCCACGCCTTGGGGCAGGGGCTTGCGCTCCAGCAGGGCCTCGGCGTTTTCCCGCGTGAGGGGCAGATGCTCCTCCTCGAGTGCGGTCTTGAACGCCCGGATCGTGGCCTTGGTGGGGCCGGAGAGCGTGGCGTCCATCATCAGGATGGCCGTGGTCATCTCCTCCTGCACCATCTGCGCGGCCTGGGTCACGCTTGCGTTGACCTGCCCCACGATCTTCCGCAGGTCCTTGTCTTCAATCTGCGTGATGCCGAACAGAATGGAGGGCGCGTCGGCGGGCTTGTTCGCTTCCACCAGGGCGGCGCTCATCTCGCCCATCATGTCCTTGACAGCCTCGCCCATCTCCGGGGGCAGGGCGTCCAGCAGGCTGGTCCGTTCGGCCTCGGGCAGGTCGTCAAGGCTCGCCAGGCGCTTTTCAAGCGCCGTGTCCGCCGGCACATCGAATTCGTCCCCCAGTGCCGCGTCGGGCACGCCGGGCTTGGCGGCCTCAATGGCGGCGCGCAGATCGTCGGC
>JAILGY010000240.1:0-2497 GCA_024696325.1 bacterium
AGCAAACCAATATCCAGAAAATGGACGCGTTTTTCCACCCCACAGGCCCGGGCGAAGTTTCGAACGAAATTCCGGTAATCGATCAGGCCATTATCCAGGGGATGGTTTTTCACGATCAGATGCAGTTCCGGATCCGCCCAGCGCGCAAACGAGGCGATAACCTCGCCGATGGCCTCACGCATACCGCTAAACGGTGAATAGAGCCGTACCTGGGAATCGGCATCCAACTGCAGAGGAAACAGAAAGTAGGGCGTTTGGGACTCGTCAAACCTCTTCCAGCGTCTCTGGTAGCGGCGCTCTCCCCCCAGGAGCAATTTCAGCGCACGTACAAACCAGCCTTTAAGTTCGCGCGCAACGCAATAGGGACGATGAGTGTGGTAATGGAAAAATTTTGGGAAAAACAGCACATTGCCAAAATGATAGTTCCCCATGGCGTACAAGAAACGGGTCAATAGCGGATTGTCGGCCTGTTGCGGCGGAGGAGGATCCGGAGCAGCCGCCGCCATCGCGGAAACATCCTCCGGCCGGTGCGGCAAAAGCGAACGGCCGTTGTTGCCGCCCTCTTCCAAAGTAATGTAGTTGGGGCGCAAGTACCCTTCTTCCAGGGAAAAGACCCGGATGCCCATTTGCCTCGCCAGAAGCGCCGCCTCCCAGTGCCGCGGTCGCCAGAGTCCAAAGGCCAGCAGATCCGTAACGCCCCTCTCCCGCATCAGGCGGCTCACCCACAACGGCCAGTCATTCTCCGTGCCCCGGTAGGAAAGCGCACCGCGCCGTGCCCAGAGCAGCACGTCGCCGCCACAGAAGTTGACCTTGATGACCTGCGCTCCCACCCGCTGCAGCGCATCCCCCAACCTCCGAAAAAACGGGCTCTGCGGCCCCTGGAGCAGCAGAAACACCCGCTGTTCCGGTTTTTGTTTGGGGGGGCCGTCAGCGAACGGAGGCCGCGTGTCCAAAACAGCGCCCCCGCCTTCTTCAACCTGTTTGTTATTCGTCATATTCCGCTCCCCGAGGTTGGCCTTACAGCAGATCTTTCAGCCAGTGAAACGAAAGCAGAGTACCGATGGAAGAACCCACCGAAGGTAAGATGAAAACCAGTATGAGCCGAAGCAGGCGATTCTTCCAGCAACCGCGCAAGGTGGTGACGTCATCGCCCGCGCTTTCCATGTCTCCGACCGTGGGCGGCATGACCAGCGCCTGAACCAGCGCCGTCACAAATCCCGCGCCGATCATGGGGTTGAGCGAAGTAATGGGCGCGGCGACAAAGGCCGACAGGATCGTCAGAGGATGCCCCAGCGCGATCAGTGCCCCCAGCGCGGCCAGCAGGCCGTTGGCAAGAATCCACACAACTACGGCATCCGAGGCCTTGTGCCAGTCTCCGAAAGCAAAGCCCGCAGCAAACAGTACAAGCACCACCGCCGGAATCAGCCATGGAATTATCTTCGTCAACAACGATTTTTCCGGAATGCGCTCAAGCACCTCAAGATCCTCGCCGCAATAGCCGCTTTCCAGAAGCCTGGCGATGCCGTCACGATGGGCGGCGCCGATCACCGCCAGCACCTTTTGACCGCCGCAGCGCAGAATCTTTGTGGCCATGTAGCGATCCCGCTCGTCCACCAGAGCAGTTTTCACCGTCGGAAGCGTCTGTTCCATCTCTCCCAGCATCGTGGCCAGCGCGTCGCCCGTTCGCAGACGCGCCAGCGCCGCTTCGTCCACTTCGGTCTTTTCAAAGCATGAGGCCAGCAGTGTGGCCAAAAGATGGCACTTCTTCCACCAGCCGGTGCTGCGCCAGATCCGCAGCAGCGTGGCCCGGATATCACGGTCGATGAGCTCCGTCCGAATATTTTCCTTCTCGGCGATCCCGGCCGCCGCCGCCATCTCCGCCCCCGGACGGACGCCGGTCTGAGCCCCCAGACGTTTCTGGAACGAGGCCAGCACCAGATTGCTGACAAGGTAGAGCAGCTTCTTCTGGCGGATAACCTGGATAATGTCCAGCGAGCGCCAGTTCCGCCCGTTCCGCAAAGCCTGAAAACGCTTTTCGTCCATCTCCAGGCAGACCACATCCGGATGCTCCGCCGGAACAAGTTCCAGCACCGTATCGACGGATTCCTGAGAAATATGGGCGGTGCCCAACAGGAGAATCTCCCGCTGCTCCACCTGTAAACGGATCAGGGCGGCATCGTTCATAGGACGGACATCTCCTTCAAAAAACAAAAAAAGGCATCGTTTCACAATGATGCCTTTTTTAAAGGGAGCAGGTTCTCCACCCTGCCGTGGGCAAATTGGCCTCACAGCGAGGACCAATAAAGGGGGATCTCTTTGTGACAGCTTCAGGCTTCCCATTCGAAATGGGCATGCACACCGCCATCCTGAAAAAGACCCGAAATCAAGCTATTCCGTGTGGGCGTTATGCCTCACAAACCGGGCAGAGAACATGCTAAAAGAAGTATAAGCCATGAAAAACGCTTCTGGCAAGCGGGAAAATGATATAAACATCTTG
>JAILGY010000045.1:0-5658 GCA_024696325.1 bacterium
TCATAGATCTGCAGCATATAGATAGGAAAAGTCAGTTGAAGCACATTGATAAACATGCTGAAAAATGCGCCGTACAACAGATAAGGGCGCCATTCCTTCAAAAACTTTTTCATTGGACAACTCCCCGTAAGGTGGATGAACGGTTCCGCACGCCGTGCGAACCTAAAAGCATATCGACGAAAAATTTCAAAGCAAGTGCTTTATACAATATAGGAAACACTGAATGGTAAAACAATGAATTCTATCAGGAAAAAGCGGGGAAAATCAAAACGGATTACGGCAAAACTTTACCGATACGTCAAAAAAAACGGCCTTCTCCAAAACGGAAAAGGCCGTTTTTTCCAACATGTTACGCAGGTTGGGCGAAAGCTTACATCATGCCGCCCATGCCGCCCATACCACCCATGCCGCCCATACCACCGGCTGCCATGCCGCCGTCATCCTTCTTCGGCTTGTCGGCAATGGTCGCTTCCGTCGTCAGCATCAGGCCGGCTACCGAAGCGGCGTTCTGCAGTGCACTCCGCACGACTTTGGTCGGGTCGATGATACCGCGCTCGATCAGATCGCAATACTCTTCACGAGATGCGTCAAAGCCCTGGGAACCTTCACGATCCATAACTTCCTTCACAACGATGGAGCCTTCGATGCCGCAGTTGCAGGCAATCTGACGCAGAGGCTCCTCAATGGCGCGACGAATGATCCGCACGCCGCAACGCTGCGGTTCGGTCTCCAGCTCAAGAGCATCCAGTGCAGCAGCGGTACGCAGAAGGGCCACGCCGCCGCCCGGAACAATGCCTTCCTCCACGGCAGCACGGGTTGCATGCAGTGCGTCTTCCACGCGGGCCTTCTTCTCTTTCATCTCGGTCTCGGTCGCCGCACCGACTTTGACCACCGCTACACCGCCGACCAGCTTGGCCAGGCGTTCCTGAAGTTTTTCACGATCGTAATCGCTCTTGGTATCTTCGATCTGGGCGCGGATCTGTTTAACACGGCTCTGGATGTCACTGTCGGAACCGGCGCCATCGATGATGGTGGTGTTGTCCTTGTCGATAACAACGCGTTTGGCGCTGCCCAACATATCCAGTGTGGCATTCTCCAGCTTCATGCCAACTTCCTCGGAGATGACGCGGCCACCGGTCAGCACTGCGATATCTTCCAGCATTGCCTTGCGGCGATCGCCAAAACCAGGAGCCTTCACCGCCGCGACGTTGATCGTACCACGCAGTTTGTTGACAACCAGTGTTGCCAGCGCTTCACCTTCGATATCCTCGGCGATGATCAGAAGCGGACGGCCCTGTTTGGCCAAGGGCTCCAGAATGGGAAGCAGATCGCGCATGTTGCTGATCTTCTTGTCATGGATCAGGATCTTGGTATCTTCCAAGATGGTTTCCATCCGATCCGGATCGGTGACAAAGTAGGGGGAAAGATAGCCGCGGTCAAACTGCATACCTTCAACGGTATCCAGCGTGGTCTCCATCGCCTTGGCTTCCTCAACGGTAATAACGCCTTCCTTGCCGACTTTCTCCATAGCTTCCGCCAGGATCGTTCCGATGGTGGCATCGCTGTTGGCGGAGATGGTGCCTACCTGGGCTATCTCCTTGTGATCCTTGATCGGCTTGGACAGTTTTTGCAGCTCGCCAACCACCGCTTCAACCGCCTTGTCGATACCGCGTTTGATTTCCATTGGATTATGACCGGCGGTCACGAGCTTTACGCCCTCACGATAGATCGCCTGGGCCAGAACCGTTGCGGTGGTGGTACCGTCACCGGCGATGTCGGAGGTCTTGGAGGCCACTTCCTTCACCAGCTGGGCACCCATGTTCTGGAACTTGTCTTCCAGTTCGATCTCTTTGGCAACGGTCACGCCATCCTTGGTAATCAAGGGGCCGCCGAAGGATTTCTCTATAATGATGTTACGGCCTTTCGGCCCCAAAGTCGCCTTGACCGCCTGAGCCAGAATATTAACGCCTTCCAGAATCGCGCTCCGGGCATCCTGCCCAAATTTCAGTTCTTTTGCTGCCATGATTTGTGTTCTCCCGATATGTGTATGTTCAAAAATTATTCGATTAACTGCTCAAAATCCTGTTCTCAGCCAATAATGCCCAGAACATCCTCTTCACGCATAATCAGATATTCCTTGCCGTCAATCTTGATCTCGGATCCGGAATACTTGCCGAACAGCACCTGATCACCTTCCTTCACATCCATGGGAACGACTCTGCCGTCGGGCAGCTTTTTCCCCTTGCCCACGGAAATGACTTTGCCGCGCTGCGGTTTTTCCTTCGCGGTATCGGGGATAATCAGTCCGCCAGCGGTCTTGGTTTCTTCTTCGATACGTTCCACAATGATACGGTCCTGCAACGGTCTTACTTGCATTTTTTTTGTTCCTTTCCTCAAAAGCCATGTTTTTTTAATTATTCGGGAGAAAAAGCTCCACAGAAGCCCTTTTTCCCGTTTCCTGTCAGATGCTCGCCGTTAGCACTCTCTACAGCTGCGTGCTAACAACAAACGCCAATATAGTTTTGCCCAACCGAAAGTCAAGGCCGTGCCGGCAAAAAAAAATCACGCACTCCACTCAAGCACGGGAATGGGTTGAATGCCTTGAAATGGGCAGTTATACTTTTATTTTAAGAAAACCAAAGGGATGACAAAAGCAGGTGGAGGTCTGCTTCCTTCCTTTTGAAAACTTCCGCCCCCGTCCAACCGGAGAAGGAAAAGATAAACTGCGCAAAACGGAGGAAAAAACATCATGCAAACCAGTCGGTACAACGGCTTGACGGACAGCGAAGTTCTGGAAAGCAGAAAACAGCATGGCGTCAACGTACTCACCCCCCCGGAAAAGGAGCCTCTTTGGAAACAGTATCTGGAAAAGTTCCAGGATCCGCTGATCATGGTGCTGCTGGTTGCAGGTAGTCTCTCCATCGGCATTTCCTGCTATGAATACTGGTGCCTGGACCAGTCACTGGCGGTCTTCTTCGAGCCCATCGGCATCTTCATCGCCATTCTGCTGGCCACCGGTCTGGCCTTCATCTTCGAACTGAAGGCGAACAAGGAATTTTCCATCCTCAACCAGGTCAATGATGACGAGGCGGTGCATGTGTTCCGCAACGGCAACGCGGTGACCGTTCCCCGCCGCGATGTGGTGGTTGGCGACGTGGTTCTGCTCGCAACCGGCGAAGAAATCCCGGCGGATGCAGAACTGCTGGAAGCCATCGCGCTGAACGTGGACGAATCAACGCTCACCGGTGAACCGATCTGTCCCAAAACCACCGATCCCTCCCAGTTTGATTCCGAGGCGACCTTCCCGTCCAACCACGTCATGCGAGGAACCAAGGTTATGGAGGGACACGGTATCTGCCGGGTTTTCGCGGTGGGCGATCATACGGAAAGCGGCAAGGTATTCGAAGCCGCCCAGATTGACGACAGCGTCAAGACGCCGCTGAACGAGCAGCTGGACGGCCTGGGCAATCTCATCACAAAGGCCAGTTACGGCTTTGCAGCACTGATCATCATCGGCCGGATCTGCATGTTCTTCATGTTTTCGCAAGGCCCCTTCCAGCTGATCAACTTCGTCGCCTATCTCCTCCAGACCATCATGATAGCGGTCACGCTCATAGTGGTTGCGGTGCCCGAAGGCCTGCCCATGGCCGTCACCTTAAGCCTGGCCTACAGCATGCGGCGCATGCTCAAGACCAACAATCTCGTGCGCAAGATGCACGCCTGCGAAACGATGGGCGCCACCACCACCATCTGCACCGACAAGACCGGTACCCTGACCCAGAACCGCATGAAGATCCGCGAAACCCTCTTCTACGGCCTTGAAGGGCAAAAGCTGGATGACAGCCAGATGAGCACGCTCATCAAGGAAGGCATCGTGAGCAACTCGACGGCGCAACTGGATCTCTCCAATCCCGACAACCCGACGGCCATCGGCAATCCCACGGAGGGCGCACTGCTGTTCTGGCTCAGGGAGCAGGGCATAGACTACAGGGAAGTAGGCGCTTCCACCACTCGGGTGGACGAACAGCCCTTCTCCACCCTGCGCAAGTACATGGCGACGGTGGTGCATTCGGCCATCGGCAAGGATGTCCTCTACGTCAAGGGTGCCCCGGAAATCGTCTACGCCATGTGCAAGAAGGTCAGCAACGACGTGAACAGGGAAACCATCTTCAACCAGCTGCGGGAATTCCAGAACCAGGCCATGCGGACTTTGGGCTTCGCCTGCCAGATCCTGGAGGAAGGCGACAAGACCTTCAAGGACGGCAAGATGCTTGCAGAAAACCTGACATTCCTCGGCATCGTCGCGATTTCCGACCCGGTGCGCCCCGATGTGCCGGATGCGGTAGGAGAATGCCTGAAAGCCGGCATCCACGTGAAGATCGTCACCGGTGACACACCAGGTACCGCGCGTGAAATCGGCCGTCAGATTGGCCTGTGGAGCAATACGGACGGCGAGGCCAACATCATCACCGGACCGGAGCTTGCCGAGCTCTCGGATGAAGAGCTGCAGGAGCGTGCACCCGCCCTCAAGATCATCGCCCGTGCCCGGCCCATGGACAAGGAGCGGCTGGTGAAGGCGCTCCAGAACAGCAACGAGGTGGTGGCGGTCACCGGCGACGGCACCAACGACGCCCCGGCGCTCAACGCCGCGCATGTGGGGCTTTCCATGGGCGACGGCACCTCGGTCGCCAAGGAGTCGAGCGACATCACCATCATCGACAATTCCTTCTCCAGCATCGGCAAGGCGGTCATGTGGGGACGATCCCTCTACCAGAACATCCAGCGTTTCATCCTTTTCCAGATGACGGTCAATGTGGCAGCCTGCTTTACCGTCCTGTTCGGTGCCTTCATGGGCACGGAATCCCCGCTGACCGTGACGCAGATGCTGTGGGTCAACCTGATCATGGACACCTTCGCGGCGATGGCGCTGGCCTCCCTGCCCCCCACGGCGGCGGTCATGAACGATCCTCCGCGGGACCGCAGCAGCTTTATCATCAGTAGCTCCATGCGCAACCGGATCATCGGCGTCGGCGGCGTGTTTTTCCTGCTCCTGATTGCCCTGGTCTGGCTCTTTGAGCACAGCGATATCCAGTCGATGACCGATCTGCTGCGCTTCAACATCGGCACCCGCAACGGCCTCTCGCCGTACGAGCTCAGCCTGTTCTTCACCATCTTCGTGATGCTGCAATTCTGGAACATGTTCAACGCCCGCGTTTTCGAAAGCGACCGGAGCCTCTTCGACTTCAGAAATTGCGGCGGCTTCATTGTCATTGCCAGCATCATCATCTTTGGGCAGATCTTCATTGTCTATTTTGGCGGACAGTTCTTCAACGTGGTGCCGCTGAAGCTGGGCGACTGGCTCCTTATCACTGCCATGACCTCGCTGGTGATGTGGGCAGGAGAACTTTACCGGCGTTTCGTGCGCAGCAAGGCAACCGGAAACACTTCCGCGTAAAGGGGGAAGGCTCTATTACTTCAAAACAGAGACAAACGAAAAGAAAGGAACCCTTGGGAGCGACATGATCGTCAGCCAGCGCAAAAGTTACGAGGAACTGCTTCTTCATCTGGAAGGACTGCATACCCTGTTTTTGATTGGATGCTCCGCCTGCGCCACCGCCTGCAAATCGGGCGGAGAAGAGGAAGTGGATCGCATGGAGG
>JAILGY010000046.1:0-8845 GCA_024696325.1 bacterium
CCCCGATGACCAGCATTCCGGAAATTGCCTCCAAACAGCTGAGAAAAAAAGTCGCCGCCTCCACCCGCACCACCAAAGCCGAATTCCCGGAAGATATCGTTCACGTTGAAATTACGGTAGATGTCCTCCTGACTGAAACGCTCCCGAAAACCGGTGGAACCAAACTGATCGTACTGTCGTTTTTTCTCCGGATCGGAGAGCACCGCATAGGCTTCGGTAATCTCCTTGAAGGTTTCCGCAGCCGCGGGATTGTCCGGATTTCTATCCGGATGGTATTTCAACGCCAGTTTGCGGTATGCTTTCTTGATATCGGCCTCAGAGGCATTCTTGTCTACACCCAACAGTGTGTAATAATCCTTTGCCATAGCCAACCCCCTAAAATATAATAACTTTTTCTGTAAATTAAATATAATAACGAGACCAGGGCGCGTCAAGGCGCGTACAAGAAAGAGGTCAACCATGAAACATGTGGCGATTATCGGTGCGGGGATTTCCGGGCTTGCGAGTGCCGTTTTGCTCAAAGACGCGGCCGCCCAACGGGGCCTTGCCCTCACCATCACAGTACTGGAAAAAGAGGCCCGGCCCGGCGGGAAAATTTCAAGCCACCATGAAGACGGCTACCTGTGCGAAAGCGGTCCCAACGGCTTTCTTGACAGCAAGACGGCAACGCTTGAACTGTGCGGCAAAGTCGCGCTTACAAACGCGCTCATGCGCTCCAACGACAATGCCCGAAAGCGTTTTCTCTGGTCGGAAAAGACGCTGCACCGCCTGCCGGAAAACGCCTTTTCCTTTTTCGCTTCGCCACTTATGTCATGGCGGGGCAAGGCACGGTTGGCCGCCGAACTGTTCGTGCCACCCAGACGTGACGAAACCGACGAAACCCTTGCGGACTTCGTGCGCAGACGGCTGGGTCCCGAAGCGCTGGAAAAGCTGGTGGGCCCCATGGCTTCCGGCGTCTTTGCCGGAGATCCCGAAGAAATGAGCATCGCCAGCTCCTTCCCACGCATAAAGCAGTTGGAACGCGACTATGGCGGACTCATTCGCGCGCTGCTGGCACTGCAGCGCCGTCACTGGCAGGATCGCAGAAAAGGAAAAGCGGTCAGCGGCCCTTCCGGACCGGGCGGAAAGCTCACCTCCTTCGCGCAGGGTATCCAGACGCTTGTGGATACGCTTGCCGCAAAGCTTTCCGAAAGTCTTGTCCTCGGGACCGAAGTACGGGCCATCCGGAAAGACCCGGATGGTTTTCTGCTGCACTGTTCCCACGACACAGTATTGAAAGCGGATGCGGTCGTCAGCGCCAGCCCCGCGTATGCGCTCAGCATGTTTGGAACGCCGCTTGATGCGCGCCTCGCCGAGCTTGCCGGGCAGATTGCCTATGCGCCGCTGGCTGTCGTCTGCTGTGGCTATCCGCAGGAACAGGTGCCGCATAATCTGAACGGCTTCGGCTTTCTGGTAACACGAAAAAGCAGTAAAGGAGCGCTGCTGGGGACGCTCTGGGACAGCAGCATCTTCGAGCACCGCGCGCCGTGCGGGAAAGTGCTCTTACGCTCCATGGTGGGCGGCGCGCTTCATCCGCAGACGCTGGAACTTCCGGACGAGGAACTGTTGCGGCAGGTGCGGGAAAGTCTCAAAACAATTCTGGGAATAGAGCATGCGCCGGAAATGACGAAAATTTACCGGCATCCTCAGGCCATTCCCCGCTATCGCGTGGGGCACGCACGTCTGCTGGACGAACTGCGCGAACGGGCAAAACACTTTCCGGGATTCTTTTTCACCGGCAACGCCTTTGAAGGCGTTGGCATCAATGATTGCGTGGCGGCCGCCGGACGCACTGCGGAGCGGGTGCTGGACTTTCTTGCGGAAAAATCCCAGGAATCTGCTGGGTGATACGGTTGTTGACCTTTCCAAGTTGTCATTCTGAAGCGCGTAGCGCTGAAGAATCTCCATGGAGCACCGCATGAGATTCTTCGCTTCGCTCAGAATGACAAAATGGAAAAAAGAGGCATCGTTTACGCTGAACGAAAAAAATCCCGGTCCGCGACTTTCCCACGGGGAAGACCGAGGCCGGGATTTTGGACAATGCAACAAAAGAAAGCGTTTAGAGAATCTGTTCGAGGAACTTGCGCAGACGCGGATGTTCGGGATTCTGGAAGAAATGCTCCGGCGGGCCCTCTTCCAGAATCTTGCCTTCGTCCATAAAAATCACCCGGTCTCCCACTTCACGGGCAAAGCCCATTTCATGCGTCACGACAACCATCGTTGTCCCTTCCCTGGCCAGGGAAATCATAACATCCAGAACCTCGCCGATCATTTCCGGATCCAGAGCGGATGTTGGTTCGTCAAACAGCATAATCTTGGGATTCATCGCCAGCGCGCGGGCAATTGCCACCCGTTGTTTTTGGCCACCGGAGAGCTGCGTCGGATAGCTGTTGAGCTTGGCGGCTATTCCCACCTTTTTCAACAGCTCCAGTGCGGTACGCTCCGCATCTTCGCGCTTGATATGACGCAGTTTTATGGGGGCCAGTGTCAGATTCTGCAATACCGTTTTATGGGGAAACAGGTTGAACGACTGGAAAACCATCCCCAGTTCCATACGAACCCGGTTGATGTCGATGGCAGGATCGTAGAGATTAAACCCATCAACAATAATCTGGCCGCTGTCAACCGTTTCCAGTTTGTTGATGGTACGCAGCAATGTGCTTTTCCCTGAACCACTTGGGCCTATGATCACGACCTTTTCGCCGGGATAGACATTCAGGGAAACATTGTCCAGCGCCTTCAGTCTGCCAAAGGACTTGTTAACATTGCTTATCCGGATAATAGCTTCAGTGTCGTACATGATTCCCCATCCTTTCCTCCATGGTACCAACCAACTTGGAGAGAATCAGGGTAATAATCAGATAAACCACCGCAATCAGGGTATACGTCTCAAAATAGGCGAAACTTTCCGAAGCAAATTCACGTCCGCGACGCAGCAGATCGGAAACCGCCAGAATGGAAACCAGCGAGGTGTCCTTAAGCAGTGCGATAAACTCGTTGCCAACCGGGGGCAGAATGGTGCGCAGCGCCTGCGGCAGAATGACATAGCGCATGGTCTGAACCTCGTTAAACCCCAGCGATACGGATGCCTCGCGCTGCCCCTTGTCGATGGCTTCGATACCGGCGCGCACCACCTCGCCCATATACGCCCCATAGCAGAAACTCATGGCGATGATCGCCGCCAGCATGTCGGGCACGCGGACAAACTGTCCCAGCGCGTAGTAGATGTAGAACAGCTGCACCAAAAGAGGAATGCCACGCACCACCTCAACATAGGTGGATGCCGCCAGATTGATGAAACGATTGTGCGAAACTCTTCCCAGTCCGGTAAACAGACCAAGGATCAGCGCAAGCCCAATGGACGCGAACGTCACCTCAAAGGTGACCACGACGCCGTCCCGGATGAATTTCATCAGATTCCAATACGGATCCGGGTGAACAATCACCAGATAGAGCAGCACCAGAACCGCGCCAAAGAACGCGATCCGCCACGCCGACAGCAGTCCGTGATCTTTCTTCGTCGGAATGGCGGCACCATCACCAACATCAATAACAACTTTTTGTTCAGGCATAACAAACTCCCCTGACGGGAAAACAACAGAAAAAACAGGGTTTGTCCTTGAACAAGAACAAACCCTGCAAGATTACAAGCAAAAAAACCTGCCAAAAACGCTCAGGGCTCTTTCATGAGCAAAGGACTGTTCTTTCCCTCAAATCTCACTGCTGGTCAAGCGACGTCTTTCACTTCCCGCCGATCCATTTGTCACGCAGCTTGACATCTGTTCCCTTGGCCTTGAGAGCGGCAATGCCCTTGTTGACGAGGTCGAGCACTTTCTGATTGCCCTTTTTGACCGCAATACCGTAGAACTCTGCTTCCTTGCTCTGCATAACGGCAGCAATTTTCAGGGTTTTCGCATACTTCTCATTTTGCAGCACATAGTTGGCAGCCACCGGATCGTCACAGACAACGCCAGCAATCCGTCCATTGTGCAGATCTTCCACAGCCAGTCCCACTTCATCATAGGTCTTGGCAATAACGCCCGGCACTTCCTTGATGGCGAAGGTACCGGTCGTGCTGATCTGGGAACCGACTTCCTTGCCTTTCAGTTCTGCGAGGCTCGTCACCGGAGAATCTTTGGGAACGATCAGAGCCTGCCGCACCTGGAAGTAGGGTTCGCTAAAATCCATGGCTTTTTTGCGTTTTTCGGTAATGGAAACCGACGAAACAATGGCGTCATACTTGCCGACATCCAGTCCCGCAAAAATGCCATCCCAGGCCACTGCCACAAATTTCGGCGTGAAACCGGCTTCCCGACCAGCTCTGGTCACATACTCAATGGAAAAACCGGTTACATTCTTGTTGGCGTCGACAAACTCCATCGGCGGCCAGGTGGCATCGGTAGCAAAAGTGATGACCGGCAGCTCTTCGGCCAGCGCTCCACCTGCCGCAACAAGCAGCAACCCGAAAATGCACAACATGGCTTTTTTCATAACGACCTCCTTTGTTTGAGAAAAAATAAAAGCCACCCTCTAAGAAAACTTATATACCTTCCCGCGCAACAATTGACAAAACGTTTCTGGCGGATAAAGCCTCAACCCACAAAAAAATCTCCTTGCATCTTTTCAATCTACCCTCTGGACGCGTGCCAAAACTGGGAAACCAGCATCCCGGTCAGGATCAGGGCAGCGCCCATAAGTCCCCGCAGAGACATGGTTTCTCCCAGCAACAGCCAGCCGGACAACGCGGCAAACACCGTCTCCAGCTGCATGATGAGCGCGGCATGGGCGGGCGAGGTATTTTTCTGGGCGACAACCTGGATGGTAAAAGCCACGCCGGTGGTGATAATACCGCAGAAGAGCAGCGGCCAGATCGCAGCCACAATTCCGCTCATGTCCAGTGTTTTTCCGATCAGAGCCACCGCAAGGCTCAGCAGGGCGCAGACCAGCGTCTGCCCAAAGGCAAGCGCGAACGAATCTATCCTGGGGGCCAGCCAGCCGATGACCAAAACATGGAAGGCCCAGGCAAACGCGCCAGCCAAAACCCACAGATCGCCCGGAACCAGCTCCATTTTGCCCGATACGCCTATCAGATACAGACCAACTATACAAAGAGCCGCTCCCAGCCAAACGCCCGGTCCATAGCGCAGGCCGAAAAAACGGCCGATAAACGGCACAATGACGACATAGAGACCGGTGATGAAACCGGCGTTGGCGGCGGTGGTGGTGGCAAGACCGAGCTGCTGAAGATTGATGCCGGCGCAGAGGAATAGGCCCGCAAGCAGACTGCCGCCCAGCAGCAGGGCGGGCCGAAGCGAAAATTCTTTTCTCAGGCGTGGCCAGGCCACTGGCAGAAGCGCCGCAGCCCCGAGCAAAAACCGAGCGGCATTGAAGGTAAAGGCGCCGACATGGGCGGTTCCCAATCGTTGCGCGACAAAGGTGGAACCCCAGATGAAAGCGACAAGCAACAGAAGCAAATTGGCTATCGTGGTCTGGCGATGCATGATGAACCATCCATATTTTTTAATGGAAGCACTGCTCCATTTGAAGACAAACGGGCGTTCGCCCTCCGGGACGAACCGCGCCGTGCTCCGGTAAAAGCAGTAAAAAGTATATTAGGAATCTGTGGTTTTGCAATCGTCTTTCAAAATCCCTGTCTATAAGGTTATGATTTCTTACGCATATTTTTACTGAAAAGCGTTGTCGGATATGGCAAACGCGTGTTAGCATATTTTGTTTAAATGGATAGCTGTCGGAAAAACAGTGTCCATAAAAGAACGAAATCCTGTTATTTCAATTTTATCCCCCATTGAAGCGCGCCGGTTTTCTGGCAGAAGCTTCAAGGATTACGGAAAGGAGACCTCATGTCCGGCCACAGCAAATGGTCCAACATCAAACACCGCAAAGATGCGCAGGACGCCAAACGCGGTAAAATTTTCACCAAGTTACTGAAAGAGATTACCATCGCGGCCCGGGGCGGCAGCGATTTGAGCGGCAACTTCCGCCTGCGTATCGCGGTGGACAAGGCCAAGGCCGAAAACGTTCCCAAGGACACTATCGAACGGGCCATCAAGAAAGGTGCCGGCGAACTGGAAGGCGCCAGCTACGAAGAAGGGATCTTCGAAGGATACGGCCCGGGCGGCGTCGCCGTCATCGTCGAATTCATGACCGACAACCGCACCCGCACCGTTGCGGATGTGCGCTACATCTTCTCCCGCAACAACGGCAATCTGGGGATCAGCGGCTCGGTTGCCTTCCTCTTCGATCGCAAGGGCCTGATCTCGTTTGCGCCGGACAAGGACTTCGACGCCATCTTTGAAGCGGCCCTGGAAGCCGGCGCGGAGGATGTCACCAACGACGGCGACACCATCGAGGTCATCACCGATCCACTGAACTTCATCGAGGTACGTGACGCCTTGGAAGCCAAACAGCTGCAGTGGGAATCGGCGGAAATCACCATGATCCCCAAGAGCACCGTGCCGCTTGCCGGCAAACAGGCGGAACAGATGCTGCGCCTGGTGGAAAAGCTGGAAGACTGTGACGACGTGCAGAACGTCTACGCCAACTTCTCCATTTCCGACGAGGAGATGGAAAAACTTATGGAGTAGGTGCGGCAGGAAGGAAACTGGAGGCGGACAATGCGCATTTTGGGGGTGGATCCGGGGTCGCGCATAACCGGGTTCGGGGTGGTGGAATCATCGGGCTCGCGGCTTGTGCATCTTGCGCACGGCACGGCGCGCGCTCCGCTGAATGCGCCGCTGGCGGAACGGCTGGCGGTCATCTACCAGCGTCTGAACGAGGTTATCACCGAATTCGCCCCCGAAGCGCTGGCCGTGGAACGGGTGTTCGTCGCAATGAACGTCTCGTCCGCCTTAAAGCTTTGTCATGCCCGCGGTGTCGCGCTTCTGGCCGGCTCCCTGCATCATGTGCCCGTCTATGAATACAGCGCACTCCAAATCAAGAGTTCGGTGGTGGGATACGGAAAGGCCCAAAAGGAACAGGTGCAGCAGATGACCAAGGTACTGCTGAACCTCCCCGCCGCGGCGGCCAAGGACGCGGCAGACGCGCTCGCGGTCGCCATCTGCCACGCCCACAGCAGTGCGCTGGCGGCCAAGCTGGCGCGCCATCCCGGGCTGGCGCTTCAGGAGGACGTGTCATGATCGCGCGCCTTTCGGGGGAAATTGTCTGCAAGGCGCCGGATTATATGGTGGTTGATGTCGGAGGCGTCGGCTATCAGGTGCATGTACCGCTGTCGGTCTTTTGCAGCGTGCCCGCAAGCGGTGCCATCACCCTTTTCATCCACACCGCCGTGCGGGAAGACGCCATCAACCTCTACGGCTTTCTGACCATGTTCGACCGGGAGCTGTTTTCCTGCCTGCTGTCCATCTCCGGCGTAGGGCCCAAGCTGGCTCTGGCCATCCTCTCCAACATGCAGGCCGGTGAATTCTGCCGCAGCATCGAACAGCACGACATTAGGCGGCTCTCCAGCGTCCCCGGCATCGGCAAGAAAACCGCCGAACGGCTGCTGCTGGAACTGAAGGAAAAGATCCACAGGCTTGCGCCGTCTGAAACGGACGTTCCGGCACTGCCTTCCAGCCCGGCGCCTTCCGCGGCCTACGCGCGTGAAGACGCGCTTACGGCGCTGGTAGCGCTGGGCTACAAGGAGCACCAGGCCCAAAAGGCGCTGGATCAGCTTGATGTGGATGCCCAAACCACCGTGGAGCAGCTGCTGCGCGGAGCGCTCAAACTGCTCTCCCCCTGACATCTTGATTGGAAAGTAGGCACAACATCATGGAGGAACGTTTTATCACCGCCAGCAAAACCGACGAGGATGCCTCGGAACTCCGGCTCCGCCCCCAGCGCCTGCATGAATACACAGGCCAGAACAAGACCAAGGAAAATCTGGCCGTTTTCATCCAGGCGGCCCGCAAACGCAAGGAGCCCCTGGACCATGTGCTACTCTACGGCCCGCCAGGCCTGGGCAAAACGACGCTCGCCCATATCATCGCCACCGAAATGGAAGGCGGTTTCAAGACCACTTCCGGCCCGGCCATTGAGAAAGCCGGTGATCTGGCCGCCATTCTGACCAATCTGGAGGCGGGTGACGTGCTCTTCATCGACGAAATCCACCGCCTGCCGCTCGTTGTGGAGGAGATCCTCTACCCCGCAATGGAAGATTTCCAGATCGATATTGTCATCGGCCAGGGGCCGGCGGCACGCACACTGAAGCTGGATATCCCGGCATTCACGCTGGTGGGCGCCACCACGCGGCTGGGCAACCTCTCCGCGCCGCTGCGCGACCGCTTCGGCATTGTCGCCCGGCTGGAGTTCTACCAGCCTGAGGAATTGCTGCAAATAGTCACACGCAGCGCCTCCATCCTCCAGATTCCCACCCAGGAAGACGGCGCCCGGGAAATTGCCTGCCGGAGCCGCGGCACGCCGCGCATTGCCAACCGATTGCTGCGCCGGGTCCGTGATTTCGCCGAAGTGAAAGGCAAGGGGAAAATCACGCTGGATATCGCCAGAGAAGCGCTCAAGCGGCTGGAAGTCGATCAGAGCGGTTTTGACCACATGGACCGGCAGATTCTGCTGACCATCATCGACAAGTTCAACGGCGGACCGGTAGGACTGGAAACGCTGGCCGCCTCCATCGGCGAGGAAAAAGACGCCATTGAGGATGTTATCGAACCCTATCTGCTCCAGCAGGGCTTTATTCACCGCACCCCGCGCGGGCGCATCGCCACCGCGCTGGCCTACCGTCACTTTCAGCGCACTCCCCCGGAAATCGCCGGAAGCGGTTCACTGTTTG
>JAILGY010000075.1:0-5895 GCA_024696325.1 bacterium
ACATCCTTTTGCCGTTTTTTCGCTTCGGGCCAGTCAGGCGGATTGCCTTCCTTAATAGCTTTGTTTTCCTCTGGTTTGTTCCGTTGTTTAGGAACCTCCACAATGCTTGCGTCTACGATTTGCCCTTTTTCCGCACGAAAACCCTGTTCCTCCAGGTGTCGGTTAAAGATTTCAAACAGCTCCTTCATAACTCCGGCTTCGACAAGGGCCTCCCGGAATCTCCAGATGGTTGTGGCATCCGGAGATTTCTGGCTGTCCTCAAGACCAACAAAACGACGGAAAGTAAGCCGGTCGTCTACGATATCCTCAGCCGCATCATCAGACATGTTATACAACGATTGGAGAATGAGAACTTTGAACATAAGCAAAGGGTTATAGGACTTGCGTCCTGCCTGGGAGCGACGGTCTTTGGAGAGAGCCTTCTTGATGATGGGTTCGAAGACTTTCCATTCGACGGCATTGTTCAAACGGACGAGAACGTCACCTTTTTTGTCTCGTCTGCTCAAGATTTCCTGTTGGTCAAAAAGTCCGGGCTGTGACATGATAAATGCTCCTTGGAAAGGTCAAACAATCACAAACAGCATTATATCGTAATATCAAATAGTTAACAATATTAAATTACTAAAATATCGATTGATATTCACTTTTTATTACAATAATTTTGCAAGGTTCCCAAATGTTGTCCTGCTTGGGGTCACAAAATCGTGGAAAGTCTGGCTCTATCCTCCTCGGAAACCTTCAGCATGTCCATAGCCTTTTCTTTGGGCAATCCAAGGGTTTCCATAAGAGCATGGATGTTTTCCACAAGGTTGTCCAAGCGTCCTTCCGCGCGACCTTCCATACGGCCTTTGGATAAACCTGTCTCCATCCCTTCCATACGGCCCTTGGATAAACCTGTCTCCATCCCTTCCGCAATCCACGTATCCTTCCAAGAAGCAACTGTTTCCGCGAGCATATTTTCCACCTCCTGCAAATTCTGAAATACCGGCATACGGCTTTCCGGTATGTCCATGTTCCTCATGATGACGCGGCCAACCCACACGCTGAACAGCCGATGCAAATCCTTGTATTGCGGTTCTGAAAGCCGCTGCCGAAGCAAACCGGCCACGGAACGTATTTCCTCCGGTGTCTTTGCCTTTTCAAAACGCACCAGGAAAGAGAACAGATTACCCTTGTCGTCTGTTTCCCCGCAGTGCTTTTCGTCCAGCAGGAAATACTTCCGCCCCGAATGGTACGGCTCCAGGCTTGCCGGTATCGGCTCACACATCTCTTCCAGCGACAGGGAAACCTTCCACTCGCCCGCGCCATTATAGATAACTATGGGAAGCACTGGCGGTAAGGCATCCCCCACCTGCAATTCTCCCGTTTTTATCAGGTCCTGCCACAACAGCCCCGTATAGGTTGCAATCCTTACGGGCATCCACGGATCCGGCGTACTCTGGAATTCCAGAATAAGGCAAAGATAGCTGGTGCGCCCACGCCACTTGACCCTCCATACACAGTCGTCCATGCGCTCGCGCAGATCGTCCGTAATATACGAGCCGGAGCACTGCTCCAGAGTGGAAAAGTCAAGTTCCGAAACAAAATTCTCCCGCACGAAACCCGTCAGCAGGGATTCCACCATTTCCTTGTGCTTGAAGAAGTCTTTGTAAGCAACGTCGTGAATATTCATAGCGTTTTTATACCTGATACGGCATATGCCTGCAAGGGGCTCACCTCACACCATTTTTTCCCCGTTTCCGGCTTATTAAGTTTACCACAACTTCTCAAACCTGGCCGGGTTGGCAGCAGTGTACAGGACGGTGTGCTGAATACTTCGACGCCCCAGATAATCCTGAATCAATCTGGTATCCGCTCCCTGATCCGCCAGAGCAAAGCCACAAGCGTGCCGGAGCATGTGCGGGTGAACCTCAACGTCCAACTTTGCCCGTTCACCATAAAAGCGCATCAGAGCCCAAACCGTCCTGCGGTTGAGCGGCTGGCGGCGTTCACTCAGAAAAAAAGCCAGCGAATCCGCACCCATTTTACCCCGCCTCTGCAACCAGGCGCGAATTACCCGCACTTCGTCTGTCCGAAGCGGATGGGTTGTGGACAGTCCATGTTTCAGCCGGGCCACATGGAACACACGGCTCTCCAGGTCAACCTGGGCGAGTTGCATTCCACAGGCTTCAGAGGTACGGAGTCCATGCCGGTACATGAGCAGCAGCAGACAACGATCCCGTGCCTCGTTCCGACTGCCTTTCGTGGCCTCTATAAGCCGGGCTACTTCTGTTTGGGTCAGGTGTTTACGTTCCTGTAACGTTTTGTCCAATGTTGGCTCCGCAGGAAAAAGCTAAGGTATTGATTTCATGATACTTAATTTTCCGACCAAACGCAACATTGGACAAAATGCTACATTTTGTCCAATAGGATATGTGGAGAAATAAGAATATTTTGTGGGATTTTTTCCTGGCGGGATATGGTTGCTGCGCCCATCAAATGTAGCGGCGTAGCGGCAGTGTTGCGCCGGTCTCAACCGCACCCTTCCGGGTGACGTTTCAACCGGCGCGCTCAACTGCAAACAGGCAGGCAGATGTTTAGTTTAATATCCATCCAGAATCTCGTAGACCCCTCTTAACCCTATCCCTCGCCAATCTTCTTCAATTTCAACAACTCGCTGTCCAAGGCATAACGCACTGACTCAATCCGACCATTGTAGAGCACGATGGAGTCGCCGCTCATGACTGGAAGGTTAAAAGGAAAGAGAGCCGGATGATTCAAAAGCACGTCTCTTTCGCTTTTCCCCTCAGAAAGCGCCAGCAAAACAGATTCGAACAGCAGCGCGGCCAGAGCAGGATCGGCAATGTTCACTGGCGCGGTCTTTTCATAACAGCCTTTGGTTTGAGAATCTTTCAGCACTCCCCAGGCAACAAAGGAACGGATGACAAATTGTGCAAAACGGCTGACGGTCTGCCGATCGCCGTACTGCTCCTTCAGGCGGTTAATAATCTGTGCGTGAGTTACCTGCTCCTGCAAAGCCAGCAGACGTCCTGTCTGCTGCGCCACATTGAACCAGAATGGATAGGCCGCCGAAACCATCCCCCAGTGAATCGCCAGGTCCATGGACGGAGATTTCCGAAGAAACGCCAGCAAGGCATCACGAAACGAGATCAGTTCCAGGACGGGAGAACCCCAGATTCTCATCAGGTTATCGACCACAAAAGTTCGGGTCAGTTCGCTTCGTTTGCCTTCCGAACCATTGCCCCTTTTGTCCGCAAGAAACTCGTGCAACTCACGACGGATGCTTTTGACATCAAGTCCTGCGAGCAGCAAATTCACCGTCTTCTGCATCCACTCGAACCGGATCGTCTGCCTGATGCCAATAACTTCATGCCTTTTGCCCATTACCGTGCCCTCCTTTCAAACTTCACAAGGGGCACAATGACTTCTTCGAGAGATGTGCCGCCATGCCCGACAACAACATCTCCCACGTTCCCAAATGCGTCATACCCACCGGCCACCAGGGGAAAATAGTTTTTGGGCAAACCAACTGGCGGCCATTCATGAGCGAAAGGAAATTTTTTGGCCACATCAGCGCGGAGTTCAGACGTTGGATAGACACGGACCCGCTCACCGCGAGTTTCGGCAACCACGCCTTCAGAAGGCCGGCCTTTACCCTTGCACTGGACGTTGCCATGGTCGGCAGTCAGCCAAACCGCAAAGCCGTCATCCAAAAGTCCGCCAATCAAAGCAGCCAGAAAACCGCTTTCGCACCACTGTCCAATCTGGTTATGCATCCCAGCCGAACCAAGCTGCATGCCGTGCATGATTTTATCAACCTTATCCACGACCAGCCCCGCCACTTTGGTCTTCCCGGAATGGATAACGGTGTCCAAAACACCTATGGCATCACCATTGCCAAGACCCCGCTGATAGGCAACATCCTGTCGGGAAAAGCCATAGCCTCCTTCCCAAAACTGTTTCCAAAGCTTTTCTTCGCTGTCGGTCGAATTGATGGATGATGGGAAAAAGAACGGCGTCTTGCCCGAGAAAATTGACTGCCGCGATACCGAGGTCAACGTCGGGATCCAGGCAAAGATTGCGGATTCGCGCATGACCAGATTGGCATCCTGCTTTTGCAGAAACGGACGAATGGTTACCCACTGATCAAGCGCCAGACCATCCATCACAATCAGCGCCGCACGGCTGCCAACCGTGCCTTCAATATCCCGCGCCATACGTCGCGGTACATGGTGAAGCATGACCGGGCTGTTTGGCGGCAAATTGTTCAGGCTGGAATAGTGATTGGCCAGCCAATCGGCAAATGTTGTGTTCACCGCATCGCCGACTTCCCTGAGCCGGTTCTGATGTCCGGCGTTTTTGCCGCAGTAAACCAGCGAAGAAAGTTCGGCCCATTTCAATGCAAAGGCGAGCCAGTCCGCATAATGAGCTTCCGAAGTTGGCAATTCCTTTTCCACGAGGCCAAACAGCCGGGAGATCCGCAGCTCATCATCGTCTTCGCCGCAGGTTGCAATACCGCTTCGCACCCAGGATCCGGCCTCCACTTCAATGCCTTTGACTTCGACGGGGGTAAGTTTCCCCTCTAGGAACAGATTGTCGATGTAAATCCTGACGTCCTGATGATCGAAGGGAAGACTGGCCGGACCAGGGTACTTGAGGCCATATTCCGAAGAATCTTCACGAGCCTGATCGGCACCGCCAACCATGGAAAGAAAGATTGGCCAGCGTTCCTGTAAAAAGGCGAAAAAGGCCTCTTCGTCCGGAACGATTTCCGAAAGCGGCCAGGATTCGAATCCGGCATTGCCCGAAAGAACCTGAACCAGCCGCTCGACCAGCATCGACGGAATCTGCTTCTTGCCATAGTGCAGGCGCAGCAGGGCGCGCAGCAAATCCACATCATTGTTAATCAGTTCCGCAGCAATGCCGAACACATGACGCAGAATGAAATCCTTTGTGGCATTGTCGCCCATGCGCTCAGGCGACGACTTGAGCTGGGCATCAAAGAGCGCGTCCAACAGGCGCCGGTCGAGTTTCTCGATGACCGGATAACTTAGATTGGGAAAGATCTCCCCAAGGTTGAACGATAATTTCCGCCCTGCCCGAAGCAGGTCGTATGGCAGTCGTTCCAGTTCCGCATCCTGCAAACGGAGAACCACCACCAAATCGGTATGCTTGCCATGATCCCAGATCGAACGGTACCTGGATTCGTAAGCATATCTGAACGCAACCGGGTCACTGAACTCGATCAGATCGAAACCACGCCGGCTAAGCTCCACTGCCAGCTTTTCCTCGGTCAGCAGGCAATCCGGATCGGCAACCAGAGTCAGTTTGCGGACTCCCGCCACGAATTCGCTCAGGATGGCATCCCGCCAATTTCCGTTCATTGAGAACCTCCCGCGACAATCCGCAGCATCAGCAACGGCCGGATTTCCGGCACCATCTGCCGCGCCAGATGAATCTCCTGCCGCCACCCGGATTCGTCCGCATCGCAACGGGACAGCCTGAATCGCCGCACTTCCGGCAGCCCAACCCGCTCAATGGCCTTGCGGCGCGATGCAAAAGAAATTCTTCCGCGTTCCTCCTCACGAGCCACAGATGCAAGATGTTCCTGCTGCAATGTATTGAACAGTTCCTGCCCCGCCTGCTCGGCAGCGTTCTGCAAACGCTCATGGGCGGTAGCGGATTCGTCCAGGCCGAGAGTGCCATGGCATTCCGCCTTCTCTGTCTGCAGCGCATCCCAGATATGCCGGGCCGTGGGCAGAAACAGCTTGCCTTCCTCGCTCAGAAATACGCAGACATAACCGCGCCGCACCATGGGAATATGAAGAAGTTGGGCTTGCTGCCCCATTCCGGACTGAAGGCGGATTTCAAAAAACCCCCACAGCCCGGAGATGC
>JAILGY010000104.1:0-7629 GCA_024696325.1 bacterium
CCAGGGCAGCCAGGACAAGACAACCGCCAACAACAATGTTCACCGTGATCGCCTCGGACAGGACCAGCGCCGAAGCAAGCACCGTCACCACCGGTTCCAGCGTGGAGACAAGCGCCGCCGTGGAAGGACCGATTTTCTCCATTCCGGCGAAAAACGACCACAGGGCCAGCGCCGTGGAAACCAGCGCGATGACGACCACCGCGGCCAATCCGCCAAGCCGGGTTGGCGGAGAAAATCCGCAAAACAGGTTCGCCACGCCGTAGACCGTACCGGCCCCCAGCATGATGAAGGTGGTGGACTGCAATTCCATCCCGGCTTTTATCACCTTTGAGCTGACCAGTATGTAGGCGGAGTAGAAGACCGCAGCCAAAACCGAAAAGACAATGCCCTTCGGATTCGCGTGAAACTCCGCACCCATGATGACAAAGGCTCCTACGAGGGCCAGGAAAAGGGCCAGCACCTTTTGCCGGGTAATCCTTTCCCTGAAAAAGAACGCGGAACCGACCATGACCAGGGCCGGATAGGTATAGAAAAGCAGGGCGACAACACCGGCGGGAACATAGTTCAGCGCCGAGAAATAGCAGAAGGACTGCCCCGTATAGCCGGCGGCGCCGAGCAGGAAAAACGCGAGCATCTCCCTCGCCGGGGGCAGCTTCATCCCCATGGCAAACAACAGGGGAAACATGGCGGCGGCCGCTATCAAAAATCTCAGGAAGAGCAGCGAATAGGTGCTTGCTCCCGTCCCATAGGCGATTTTCGCGAAGATTGGCATTACTCCGAAGGATGCGGCGGAGACGGCCACGAGCAAAATTCCGCCCATCTTTTTTGTCGTGCTCATTTTTTCACCATTTTTTCGGCCAAAATTCGATTGCATCGTATTTTTAGCCGAAAGATTTCCATAGCATCGCCTCTAACTTCCGATTCAGTGTTCTTTCTGCCAACGGAAATTTGCCTGGCTGTTCAATCCTCGTAATCAATCCTCTCGATCTTGAAAATGACCGGGCGGGTGCCATCGGAACAGCAGCAAATCATCTCGTTCTCCCGCTCCATCCAGCCTTTCATGATGGAACCACCCTGCAAACCGGCATAGATATAACGGCTGATGGCATCCCACAACTCCGAACAATGCGGCATCTTCGGACCGCCTGCAACCGTATCCGGATCCGCACTCGTTTTAACAAGCGTATTTAATCCCATGTGCCAGAAATCATCACGTTTCTCATCGCGATAAAAAAGAAACTCATCACCCACATTGTAGCAGGGGCAGGCGCCGGAATCCGGATCGGCGCAATATTGATGCTGAAGCTCCGGATACAGTTTTTTGTCGATGACTGTCAGTTTTACTTTGTGTTTCATGTTTGTCTCCCCACAATCGATTGCCGCTGTAAACCGGGATCTACAGCTTTGCAACTATCTCGGAAACAGCAACAAGGGCAGCTTCTCCGCCGATGAATATTCTGCCATTTCCGGGCAGCTCGCAATACAGATGACCGCCCCGTTTTGAGGCCTGGTACGCGTAAATTTTTGCCTTTCCAAGTGTCTTTGACCAGTAAGCCGCGATCTGGCAGTGGGCGGAAGCGCAGACCGGATCTTCCGCTATGGAAAGTTTTGGACAAAAGCTCCGTGAAACGCAATCCACTTCCTTTCCCGCTGCTGTAGCATTCTGAATGCGGCCATCAATTTTCATCAGCAGTCCCTGCTCCGGATGCATCGACCGCACCTGTTCTTCCGTCTCAAACACACAGATCAGATCCAAGCCCAGCACCGCTTTCATTGGGCGGACGCCAAATGCCCTTTCCATCATGTCCGTGACGGGGATTTCCTTCAGTTCATATGTTGGAAAATCCATCTCGTAGAGGTTGCTCTTTCTTCTGACCGTCAGAATTCCGCTAAGCGTATTGAACCGGACACTATCGCTGCCAGGTTCATAATAATTCAGAATCACAAAGGAAGATGCCAATGTTGCATGGCCGCACAGTTCCACCTCGGTTCCCGGTGTGAACCATCGCAGATGATAACCGGCGTTTTCCTTGACGATGAACGCTGTCTCTGAAAGGTTGTTCTCCATTGCCAGCTTCATCATGGATTCTTCTGATGGCCAGCTTTCCATTACGCATACCGCCGCAGGATTTCCGGAGAACGGTTTGCTCGTAAATGCGTCTACAATGTATTGCTTCATATGCAAAAATCCTCCGATTCTGTCTCAAGAAACCACCATGTATCCCTTCGACGGACAAACATCCCGATGTGTCAAATCATCCAGATGGGCAGAATAAAGGTGTTTCTGTCAAGGGCCGACAAGGTCTCCCGCAAACACAGAATCGCTCCCGTTCCCCGAGGAACAGATCCCCTGTCCAGAATCCTGAATGCCGAGGCCAGTTCCGTCCCGGGATTGGAGCTTTTCTTTATCTCAAGCGGATGAAGCTCCCCATCACCTTCAACAATCAGATCGATTTCGTTTGCATCTTTGTCCCGGTAATAGTGGAACAGGCAATCCCTGGCATTGTTCAGCCATGTCTTTCGTATTTCCGCCACCGCATAATTTTCCAGGATCGCTCCGTTGAGCGCTCCGTTCATCAGGATCTCCGGACTTGAATATTTCGTCAGATATGCCACGAGTCCCGTATCAAAAAAATACAGCTTCGGCATTTTGACCGTCCGCTTCAACAGATTGTTCGAATACGGCCGCAAATAAAAGATCACTTCCGATTTTTCCAGTACCTGCAGCCATCTCCGGGCCGTATCATCCGAAACGCCCACATCCATCGCAATATCATGCGTGTTCAGCATTTGCCCCACGCGGCATGCCGCCGCCCTGACAAAATCGGCAAACACCAGCTTGTCCACACCGGGAATAATGTCAGAAACATCACGGTTGACATACGACTGGACGTAGGAACTGTAAAAAACATCCCTGCTCCGGTATTTCCCGCTTCTATGGCCGGGCATGCCGCCGCTCCAGATTCTTTCATACATCCCGGATGGAGAGCATGACTGCAGATCCTTTTCACGTTCTTTCAGCTTTTCCATCGACAGGGACAAGGGTTCCGAGGCCACTCCACCATAGAGCTCTGCCTGCGACAGAGCGGACATATGGAGGATGGCGACTCTTCCCGCCAGGGATTCCTGCGCAAGCTCCATCAGATGGAAAGACTGGGAACCGGTCAGCCAGTAGGAGCCTGGGGCGGCTCCACTGTCAATTCTGATTTTTATGGAAGAAAAAAGTTCGGGGGCATATTGCACCTCGTCGATCAAAACCGGCGCGGGATGCATTTCAAGGAACAGTTCCGGATCGGTTTTGGCAAGCCTGCGGTTTTCCACATCATCCAGGGTGACTTTGGTCCGGTTCGTCCCCGCCATCAGATGTTCCAGCATAGTGGTCTTGCCAACCTGTCTTGGTCCAATCAGGAGTAAACAGCCGTAATCCTCACTTATCTGTCGAACGCTCTTTTCAAGGGTTCTCGGAATGTATGGCATACCGTCCTCCGGCTAAAATTCGATTGCATCGTATTTTAGCCGAAAATATGCCGCCCGGCAAACCGAAGTGCTCTCCTCAAATCGGATTGGCACCGTGCTGCCTGACGGGTTTATTCAATTCTTTCTATGATCAATTCGGCCGAGTTGTCTTCCAGGGAGTTATGCTCGTCAAGATGGATATGGCTTCTCGAGTTTTCCCGAGCCAAAGCAACAAAATGGTTCGACAAAGACAGGAGCCCTTCCCTATTTGCGGAGATGATCGCCGTATTGCCTTCCACACGGACGCTGATTGTAAATCCCTCTTCCCATTTGATTTCCATCATATTTCACAAACAGTAATTTATATCACTAATGAAACAAATCAAAATTTTTACATATATATTTTTCAAACTGCTTTTTGCAGTATTCTCTCTTTATTCCAGTACTCTTATCAATCCTATTGCCATTAAACCAGATACTGTGTTTTCCAGAATTTTTTCCTGTCTTATTTGTAACGCATTCCTTCAAAAACTCTTCTGAAGACAGAATCCACATCATATCTAGCCGTTCAGAGTAAAACACAAAATAGAAATTTTTTGTAGGTTTATGTGTAATTGCAGAGAATAATGCAGCATCTCCATCATTAACTTCATTTGAACGAGCCTTGATTTGAACTTCAATAAATGTTCCATCTTTTTTCTTTATAACGCAATCAACTCCATGATCATCAACCAAAGGCAAATACACATCCAAACCTTCCATAAGCATTTTTCCAAAAAGGTTATATTCCATCCGTTTCCCGAATCCTGCGGAATGTTTGAATGAAATACCCATTATTTTATCTCCATCAATTTATCATATCTATCTTTTCTTATTCTCAATAAGAAATGACAATAACGACTCATGAATTATGTTACTTCCCTGCTCTCACAACAGGCTGGTACAATGTAGCGGTTCAGGACTGGTCCGACAGCTGGTCTCATTGGAATGGAACATATTGTCCGGTTTGTTCATCAAAATAAACGGCGGTCATTTCCTTGGTCCTGCCGCAGTTCCTCATAAAAATGGCGCCATGTAAAATGGCAGACAGATGACATCTTTGTCCTTTGCAACATCTTTGGTATAGATAAGATATTTCAAAAGGATACGGTCAGAAAATTTTCTGCCAAATTCATCAAGGGATTTATGCGATTTATAGCCCGATGATTTGACTTCAACGGGGCAGATTTTATTTTCCCTGGCAAGCAAAAAATCGATTTCATAGTTATGTCTGGACATTTTATTCGTAAAAGCATGATAGAAAAGTTCATCTCCATTGGCCGTCAAAATTTGCGCCACCGCGTTTTCGTACAGGTAACCGAGATTGGCCGAAAACCCATCGCTTAACAGCTTTTCATAAAGTTCATTTTCGGTAAAATCCCTGTCTTTGAACATCAGCGTGGTAAACAACCCTGTATCGCAAACATACATTTTAAATACGGCAAGATCCTTATTGGCAGACAGACCGGCATGAGGATCGTTTGCCTGATACGAAACAAGAACGGTTTTCGAATCCTTCATTTCGGCGATCAGCCGGAGCAATTCCTGCGCCCTTGCGTTTTCGATCACGCCCGAAACCTGGTATCTGGAGGCATTTTTATTCAGCTGCGCGGGGATCGCGTCAAAAAGCATGGCGGCCCGACCCGTCGGATCTATTTTTTGAAAATCATCATGATACAAACCAAGGATGTCCCGTTTGACTTGATCGACCATGCGAAAATTGTTGGCAGTTACGTATTCATTGACAGCCTGCGGCATCCCGCCGACAAGCATGTAAAGCCTGAAAGTCCTCATCAATTTTCTGTTTGCCTGTTGACCAAGAGGCAGGCCAGATTCATAAAATTTCCGGATAAGCCCATAGCTTGCATCATCCCCCGTTGCCCATAGAAACTCCTCAAAATCCATGGGAAACATGGACAATTTACGCTCTTCACTGGGAATCAGTATGTCCTTTACATTTTTGCGGATGGAAATCAGCGAGCCTGTTTCGATGTAGTCATACCTGTGATCAAGGACAAGATGTTTTATAGCTTGCCTTGCGCGCGGGCAAAATTGGACTTCATCAAAGATGATGAGCGAATTTCTTTCTACAAGATCAACATGGAACTGGAGCTGAAGCTGAAGAAAGAGGTAGTTGATATCGGAAAGGTCATCAAAAAGTTTCGTAACAGCCTTTGAAACCAGAGAAAAATCAATAAGTATGTAGCTCGCGTATTCCTTTTCGGCAAAATGCCTGACTATCGTGGACTTGCCGATGCGCCGCGCTCCTTCGATGAGCAAAGCGGTACGGCCATTGGATTCCCGCTTCCACTCGACAAGCCTGTCATAAATCTTGCGCCTGAACATGATTTTCCTCTGCTGGCTGCACGGCATGAAAAATTTTTACATCAATTTCCTCAAAATCGCATTTTTTGTAAGCGCATTTTTCCTCAAAATCGCATTTTCTTCAAGCAATCCCATGCTCCGGTTCACTCTTTTACCGCTGTGACAACAGGCTGGTAAAAGCCTGTTTCTTCCGGGAATTCCCAGCGCACGTCCCGGCATCCATGCGCGTAAAGGAACGCTGTTATTTCTTCTCGTCTGGTTGCCCTGTACTCGCATTCAAACTTGCTTATCCGCGGGGTTCCCTCATCGTCAATGATGTACTGGACAAATCTGTAGTTCTCTCCGGCCCAGTCCCAGGTTTGAAACAGCACTCTCTGCCCCTTGTCTGTTTTATGGACATACGGCGCTGAACAGGCCGGTTTTTCCTTCAGCAACAGATCGTAATCCCTGATGCTGGCAACGAACAGGCCACCGCTGTGGATTTGTTCCGCGATGCTCTGTATGGCCTTTTCCAGGGAAGCGCACGAAAGCATGTGGGGTAAAGCGTTATCCATTGCAATGACAATATCGAATTTTTCCGGGAACGCGTCGGCCAGCGCGCGGAAATCGGCCTGCTTGAAGCGGACGGAAACATTGTTTTCCGCGGCTCTCTTTTGGGCTTCCACAATTTCACCTGCACTTATATCCGAGGCTGTTACAGAGTAGCCAAGGGAGGCAAGCCCTATGGCCTGCGTCCCAATTCCGCAGGCGCAGTCAAGGATCCGGGCAGTACAATCAAATCCATTCTTCTTGAATATTTCGCTCAGAAACTTGGCCTCTTCACGTGTTGTTGTTTTCCAATCAAGATAAAACTTGTCATACTGCGAAGCCATGCCGTCATAGAATGCCTGGGTAATATCAGAGACAACCGGCTTATTTTCCATTCGTACTCCTCATAACGGTTCATCGACAAACTGGGGAGGGAGTGTTCAACCTCGATCCTCATGCTGCCTGAAGCGGAATTTTCCTTTTCCAAATCCAGTGACCGGTTCCACAACCCCCTTCTCCGCCATCTCTTTGAGCAGCGCCGTACTTCTGGTCGGTTTCAGGCCGAGGACTTCCTGAACATTCGATCTTCCCCAAATTGTCTGAAAGCCGTATTTCTCCAGCAATTTGCAAACATGAGAAGCGGTTTTCGCTGTAAAGGCATTTACAATGTTCGCTTTTTCTCTTTCAATATTCGCTTTTTGGCCCTCAATGTTCACCTTTTCCGGGACCTTAAAGATGCCGGTGATATGCAATGTACGGTTATGAAGCGGATGGTTTTCATTAAGCAGAAGGTTTCTTAGGAAGAGCTCCAGAAATTCTGTGGTTTCATGGATGCCGTTTTTTAGATCGTTGTAGTTTGCCCGAACAAGAGAATTGCGGAAGTACCACGCATTCTCTGCGAAGATGCCATTTGTTACATCAAAGCCGAGAGTGCGCAGGTACTTGATGAAAAACACTGCCGTTGTCCTCGTGTTGCCTTCTTCGAACACGTGTATCTGCCACAGCCTCGAAATAAATACCGCGAGGTGATGGATAATCTCATCCATAGAAAGATTTTTATAGGAGAACTTTTTCTCTTCCGAAAAATCATAGTCTAGCGTTGCCCCAAGCTCCGTAGCGCTTCCGTAGAGTACCGTGGCACCGTCGAGCACCCATTCCTTCTTCGTGATGTTGTAATCTCTGACGCGTCCGGCATGTGAATAGATGCCGGTGAACAGCTTCCTGTGAATGGAAAGATACTCATGAGGTGTAAAGCTGAAGGCCTTCTCTGAAAGAAGTGCG
>JAILGY010000123.1:0-6656 GCA_024696325.1 bacterium
TTGTACCAGGGGAAGATGCCCATGGAATAGGCCAGCAGCAGACGTGCCGCGCAGAGATCACCGCCGACGGCCAGCAGACCGTCCGAACGGGCATGGCGCGGATCTGGAAAGATCAGGCGATTGTCAAGCTGGAAAACGGGCATAATCCCCTGCCTACCCGTAGGCCTGGGACTCCGCGATCTGATGCATGGTTTCGACGTCCGGTCCGCGCATGGTACGGATGGTATGGCTGTCCCGGTACGAATTGATGAAGATATCCACCTCAATATGCGTGCCGTTGACTTCGCCGGCTGCGCGGTAATGTTCCCCGTCTACCATCTCCGCCGTCTTTTCGGCGGGCAAACCGGCTTTCCGGACGGCGGCGGACACAATCTCCCCGATGGTCCGGCCGTTGTTTTTTGCGTAGGTGAAGGTGATGACCGATTTTTCGTCGCCGGAAACAACTTTTACGCTGTCGGTGGAGGTCCAGGCGGTCCAGCCCTCCGGAACCTCCAGGCTGAAGAAATCATCTGTGCTGGAAACCGTGAAGTTCTGCTCGGCCGCACAGACATTCGCCTGTGCAAGCAGGCAGAGCGCCAGCAGAAGAGATGTAAAAAGACTTTTCATGAATTCAAGACCTTTCCGTTTTTTTCGGAGAAGGGCGAGGAAGCCGGCAGCGGATCAGGTGAATTTTCCCAAGATGGCCTGCAGCGCGAGGCCTGCGAGAAAACTTGAAACCGCCACGACCGTTCCCAGCCCCGCCTTTTCCATAAAATGCCCCTTGAAAGGCTCGTTTTTGACGACGGAGATGAAGAAGTTGAGCAGCGCGATGATGCCCAGAACTTCCGCCAGGGCCAGCATCAGACAAAAACCGGGACTGCGAAACAGCAGATAGGGAAGAACCGGGACCAGCGTGATGACGAGACAGAGAACCCCCGTTGTGGCGATGGTACGCAGCGGTTTGCGGATGCCGTTTTCCGCCCGGGTGGCAAGACAAACCGAACAGGTCGTCAAAAGCGCGGAAGAGACGCCGCTGATGATGCCGGCCAACGCAATGAGCCGGGAACTGTGCAGGACCGGTGTCAACCCGGCCAGCAGGCCGCCCAGCCCGGCCATCGTGTCGTTGAGCCTCATGGCGACATCCCCCCGGTACTGCAGGCGCTCCTCGTCCAGCATCTGCAGCAGGATGAACTCGTGCTTGCGTTCTTCTTTAAGGATGGAACCGGCTTCGGGAAGTTCCCGGGCCACTTCCTCACAGACGGCCTGCAGGCGGTTTTCACCGTGTTCCACCAGCTTTGCGCCGAAGGTGAAGCCCAGTGCGCGGCTTATCCAGCCGTAGTACCGGATGGATCGTTCATCAGGTTCCACATCCTGGTTGGTGTAGTTCTTCCAGGTGTCGTAGTGCTTCCGCTTTTCTTCGGCGATCTGCTCCAGCAGACGGCGGTTGACCACCAGTCTGACCCTGCCGGCCAGTTTTTTATAGATATGGTGGGCAGTGATTTCACTTTTCTGCAATTTCAGCAGCTTTTCACGCAGTTTGTCGCTGATCTCCATGATTTCCCTTTCAGCTGGCGGTCTCTGCACAACGCTTTTTCCTCCGTTTTTTATTGGCTATTGTCACAGCGCAGCAGTTTCAGACCGCTTTCGAACAGTACCCGGATCTTGTTGACGCCGATTGTTTGTTTGACGATGCCGATGCCGAAAGTCTTGTGATTGATGAGATCGTGTTCCTTGAACTTTTCGCCCATGCTGTAGGGGAGCAGTTCGGCATTGTCGATGTTGGTACACAGGGAACGCCATTCCTCAAGTTCCGGAGAAGGGACTGCTTCCTTCTTGGCTGCCGCAGCCGTTTTGGCGGTGGTGCTTTTCCGCACCCGGGGCGCTTTGGGTTCCTTGGGCGCCTTGGGTTCTTTGGGCGGCGCCGGCGGGCGGTACTTGTGGGTGGATTCGCAGATGTTGCATGTGACCTTTGCGATTTCGCCATCGACCATGGAGGCGATGACGTGATTGGTCACTTCCTTGCATTTGCTGCAACGGGAATCGACCAGGTCTCCGATAGCAAGCGGTTTGTCTGTCATGGCAAGCATTCCTTTGTTGTCAGTCAATTTTTATACATGGGGTCGGGCAGTCCCTCAATTTTCTTTCAAGCGTATTAGTATACCCGTTTTGCGGCATGAAAGGCAGGTTTTTTGTTGAGACAAAATTTCTTTCCGTGAAATGGCCATCCCCGGTCAAACAAAGGCCCGCCGTTTTTTTGCGTACAGCGCAAAAGCGTGCAGGCCCTGGACTTTGTTCTGTTTGAACTCACTCAAAAATTTTTAGCAGATCCCGGTGGACTGCAGGAACAGGATCAGCAGCACCAGCGGACAGACGTAGCGGATCATAAAGATGAACAGTTTCTTGCGGCCAAAATGCTCGCCGTTTTTCTCCATCTCGTCGGTCACCCATTTGGGCGTCAGAACCCAGCCAATGAGGATGGAAGAGAGCAGTGCCACCAGCGGCATCAGGAAGCTGCAGCTGATATAGTCCATCAGGTCCAGGATCTGCGCCTTGGAGCCGTTCGGCAGGGGCAGCTCCATGTAGAGGGCGTTGTAGCCCAGGCAGACGATGGTCGAGAGCACCGTGTAGAGGACAAACAGCACGATGGTCACCTTCTTGCGCGAGGCGTGGAAGAAGCTGATGCAGTCGGCGGTCAGGGCTTCCATGACCGAAACGCAGGAGGTGAGCGCGGCAAGCCCGGCCATCACGAAGAAGACGAAGCCGACAATGATGCCGGTCATACCCATGGCGTTGAAGACCTTGGGCAGCGAGACGAACATCAGGCTGGGGCCGGCTGCCATGCCCTCCATTCCGGAGTAGACGAAGATCGCCGGAATGATCATCAGCCCGGCCAGAAAGGCGACGCCGGTGTCGAAGATCTCAATGTGGCCAATGGAGCGGTTCAGGTCGACGTCATCCTTCACGTAGGAGCCGTAGGTGATCATGATGCCCATGGCGATGCTCAGGGAGAAGAAGAGCTGGCTCATGGCATCCATGAGGATCTGCAGGAAGCCCCGCACGGTCAGCCCGTCGAAGTTGGGGATCAGATATTTGGCCAGCCCCTGCATGCCGGTGCGGGTGACGCCGTTGGCGTCGGTGTAGGAAAGCGTCAGTGCAAAGAACGAGATGCCCATGATCACGAGTATCAGGATCGGCATGATGAGGCGCGAGGAACGTTCGATGCCCTTTTCCACGCCGTTGTACACGATGTAGGCGGTCAGCCCCAGAAAGATCAGCATGAAGACGAGCGGCGCGACCGGTGAAGTGATGAACTTGCCGAAGTAGCCGTCCTGGGCGGCCGAGAGCCCGCTGCCGCTCACATAGACGGTCATGTACTTCAGGATCCAGCCGCCGATGACGGTGTAGTAGGTCATGATGATGGCGGGCACCAGAAAGGTGAGCACGCCCAGGAAGCCCCAGCCGGGCTTCATGGCCATATAGGCGCGGACAGAGCTTTCCTTGGTTCTGCGGCCGATGCAGATATCGGCGGTGAGCAGGGTGAAGCCGAAGGTCAGCAGCAGGATCAGATAGACGAGCAGAAAGAGCCCGCCGCCGTCACGGGCGGCCAGATAGGGGAAGCGCCAGATGTTGCCCAGTCCCACGGCACTGCCTGCCGCGGCCAGCACAAAGCCCAGCTGGCCGCTGAAATTTCCCTGATTTTTGTTCATGTTTTTTCTCCAGTTCATGAAATGGCAAGAGGCTTTTCAAATATTTCGGAAACCCCTTTCGTCTTTTTACAGGATTTTCTTCTCCGGATAAACCCCAAAGACAAGTCGCTTTTCGGTCAGTTTTTTTTCGTCTCCGGATGTTTTTTCATCTGCACATAGGGCAGTACCTTGTAGCCGCAGCGGGTGTAGGCGTGGACGGCGCGGTTGTCCGCCTCCATTTCCAGCCTGAAGATGACCGCGTCCGGATAGAAATCCTCGACCCGGCGCAGAAATTCGCTGCCCAAACCCGCCCCGCGCCGCTGCGGTTTGACATACAGATCCTCGATCCACAGACAGGGACCGCCATACTCCGTGGAATAGCTGTGCGCCACCATCGCGTAGCCAACGAGTTCGGCGCCATCCTCGAACACAAAGCCGTCCAGGCCGCTTTTTTCCTCCAGGCAGCTGGCCAGATCGCGCTGGAAGATTTCAGTGGAACCGTTGCTCAAGAGCGCGGGCGAGGCGTAAAAGACCCGCATCATCTCCATGACTTCGGGGCAGTCTTCTTTTCGCAGAGGACGAATGACAGGGGGCATGGCCGGATTCTCCTTTCAGTCTTTTTAAGGGAATGGAAATGTTTTCTTTCAACGCAATTCCGGCCGGGTGAGGACCAGTTTCAGCACGACGGCGAAGAGCAGTGCCACTGTTGCCTGGAGGCAGATATAGCAGGTTGTCCACCCGAACCGGCTGTAGATTTCGGCAGGCAGCCAGGAGCCCAGCAGTCCGCCCAGATAGGTGCAGGAGAGGAACAGCCCGTTTGCCATCGCGCGGTTGCAGCCGCCTTCTCCCTGGGCGGCGAACATGTTGATCAGCCCCGGGCTCATGGCATGCACCACAAACTGCCCGAAGGCCATGCCCCAGATGCCGGCGAACAGGACGGCGACGGAAGGCCGGGACAGCGCCGTGACCGACAGCACGTAGAAAAACGCCGCGGCCAGCAGCAGCCGGCCGTTGCTCTTCAGCAGGCGTTTCAACGGGTCAAGGATCAGCGTGGCCACCAGTCCGATGGCGTAGCCGGTGTACATCAGGCCGATCAGGGCGCTGGAGTCGCCTTTGCCCAGTTCGGCCATCCTGAAGGGGATGAGGTTGCCCACCGCCGCGAAGATGAACAGCCCGCAGGCCTCGGCCAGAACGACAGCTCCGATCCCCGGCTGGCGCAGGAGCCGCAGGTAGTCGGACAGGTGTGGCTGCACCGAGGAACTGGAGCGCTGTATCTCCGGCATTTTCCGGAGAAGGGGAAGTGCCGGAAGAAAGAGCAGGCAGAAAAAGATGATTGTTTCCCGCCAGCCAAAGCAATCCGCGCCCCAGCCGCCGGCAAGACGGCCGGTAAGCGCTCCCGTCAGGGTGGCGGCGATGTAGCCGGCCAGCGCCTGCCCCTGGTGCAGATGCCGGAACAGCGAGGCAATGGCCGTCAGCACCGCGGTCAGAATAACCGGCGCCAGCAGCGCCTGAAAGCAGCGGGTCGCCAGGAGGACGGGGAAGCTGGACGCCAGTGCTATGCCCGCGGCACTTGCTCCCAGCAGGGCGGTCGCCGCGAGAATGGCCCGCCGGATGCCGAAGCGGTCCAGCAGGATGCCCACAAACAGTGGCGCCACGGAGAGCGACAGCATGTATACGCTCACCAGCAGGACGGTGACGCCGTGGCTTGTGCCGTAGACCCGGCTGATGGTGTTGTACATGGGCTGGGGCGCATATTCCAGTGCGAAGCAGCAGGCGGTTATCAGCAGCAGGGCGGCGTAGGTCTTGCGGATGTTGTCCAGATGTTCGCGGGGATGTGCCGGTTGGGTTGTTTTCTGGTCCATGAGGTCAAAAAATTCCGCCTTTTTGTTTACTCTTCCGAAAAATGGTGAGGGCAGGGGGAAACCCTGCCCTCACCATGTTGTAGCACTGCCTTCCGGGGATTGCATCTTTTTTTAGGGAATGGAGGGGCATGAAACTTCCCCGCCTCTTCGGGGCCCCCTCGGAGAGGGAGGCTTTAAAAGCCTTCTCCTTGAGGAGAAGGTGGCGCGAAGCGCCGGATGAGGTGAAAAGCTGCATTTCCAACCTTTCCTTCCCCTGCGGGGCACTGCATTTTCCTTCGGACATCGGACTTCGTCCCATGTCCTCGGAAAAGTCCCCTAAAGGGGGAGGCTTCCCTCCCATCTCCTATCTGAGAAGGCTGGTGACGTGAATATTTCACGGGTATTTGCTATACTCTCCTCTTGAAAGAGGTGAATACATGACGGTGAGAAACATTTCGAACAGAACTGAGGAACAGAGACGCGAGAGCTCCGGAAGGAGGCGCTGATGCTGGTTGCAGGCAAGCCTTTTCGTTCCATCTGGCCTGCCGAAGACGGCCGGAGCGTGGAGATCATCGATCAGACCCGGCTGCCCTTCGAGCTGGTGATAGCGAGGCTGCAAACGCTGGAAGACGTTGCCCGCGCGATTCGCGACATGCAGGTGCGCGGCGCGCCGCTGATCGGGGTGGCCGCCGCCTACGGACTGTGGCTGGGGCTGCGCGAATGCGCCGATGAACGTCATCTGGCCCGGATTGCCGAAACCCTGATTGCCTGCCGTCCCACGGCGGTGAATCTGCGCTGGGCGGTGGAGCGTGTGCGGACGCGGCTCAAAGCCTTGCCATCTTCGGAATGGCGGGAAGCGGCTTTTGCCGAGGCCTGTCGCCTTGCTGACGAGGATGTCGCCACCAACGCCGCCATCGGCCGCCACGGCCTTGCGCTTATTGAAGATCTGTATCGTCAAAAATGCGCGCCGCTCAATATTCTCACCCACTGCAACGCCGGCTGGCTGGCGACTGTGGACTGGGGTACGGCGCTGGCGCCGATCTACGCGGCCTTCCGGGCCGGCATTCCCCTGCACGTGTGGGTGGACGAGACCCGCCCCCGCAACCAGGGCGCCTCATTGACCGCCTGGGAGCTGGCTCAGGAGGGCGTT
>JAILGY010000138.1:0-2399 GCA_024696325.1 bacterium
AAGGTTTTCTTGGGGCAATATCTTGATGAAGCACTCTTCCTGATGCAACTTATTGGTGTCCGCGTTTTTGCAGAAGAAAAGAGAGCTGCCAAACGAAAAAGGGAGAATACTGTTACACCAAGATCTGCGTTTAGTATTGTCAACCCACCAGAGGAATGCTCAAAAAATCCGCCGCCAGTTGTTATGGAACCGTCAACGCGCAGGATGCTGAGCCTTCCTGATTCCGAGTTGAAGATTGGCGCTTACGTTTATGCGGCTATGAGATCCTTGGAAGAAGCTGGTTTTTCATTTTCAGAAGAGCAAATTGATGCAATGTGTTCATCAGAGTGGTCAAAAGCGATGTTCCACACAAGCCATCCATTTATGAAAAGATACTCTTTGGGCGATGATCTAAAGGGAAAGGATGGACGTGTGCGCTTTAAGAAAGAACCGTATTCTTTTGGTAATCAGCAGGTTCTTATTACCAAGGAATGGTTTGAGCCGCAAAGAAAACTCTTTGTTGATTGGTTTAACTCATTGATCAGTACTTCCTTGGAAACTGCAACAGATACGGATTCGCATGCAAAAGAACGTGAGTCGACGTCTCTCCCAGTGCTCCCCAGCACATCCATGAAAGCGGGTGCTTTCGTCAAAACCGCAATGGAGCAATTGGCGAAATCCGGATTTGAATTCACAGATGAGGAAATAAATGCACTTTGCGCGGAAGGTTCAATGAACGAAATAATCGGAATGCAAAGAAAGCTTCCGTTTTTTAAGGTTTACGATCCAAACGTTCAAAATGGTCACATGATAAATGGCAGACCCAGATTCTATTCCAAGCCGCTAGTATTTGGCCGGCATGTTGTTTACCTGAACTCGCAAATATATGAGACAGACAGAGAGCCATTTATATCATGGTATCGTTCCCTTGGCACACCTTCTTCGTTTGTTGCCAAGAAAGCGGAAAGCTAAACTTATATTTCTGAAGTGCTAAACACAAAAATGAATACATAGTCTGACTTAAAGCTCGGAGGACGATAATCCCGAATAAACGATAATCCAACGAACCTCTCATTATTCCAACGAACTGCCCTAAAAACCAACGAACCTCTCAATAATCCAACGAACCTACCCAATAATCCAACGAACCTAGGGAATAATCCAACGAACCCAAATTCTGACAACAGCATCTGAAAACCGCATAAACGCAAAAAAGGCCGGTCCCGGGAGCATCCCCGAGATCGGCTTTGATTCTTAAACGTCTACTTTGTCGCTGATTTCATCTGTCCATCTGCCCAGTTATAGATAGACTGCAACGCCGGGATCAAGGTCTTGCCCCGCTCGGTCAGAGCATACTCCACGGCAGGCGGGATGGTCGGATATAACGTGCGGGAGACAAGGCCGTCGCTCTCCAACTCCCGCAGGCACTTGGTCAGCATGGTGGCCGTGATGCCCACCACCTTGCGCTCCAGCTCCCGGTAACGCAGGGTCTGGTTTTCCGCGTCCGCGATGTACCACAGAATCGGCAACTTCCACTTCTGGCCGATCAGCTCCATGGCATAGAGGATCGGGCACTCGGTCTCATAGATGTTTTCGCCTTTCGGCAGGGGCATCGTATCCATTGTGATTCTCCTATACTACAGAAAATATAGTGACAAAGAAAATTCTGCCTTCTTGTTTTTTCTTTGTGTAAGATTATACTTTGCCTCAGAAGAAAAGTAAAGGAGAATCTGCCATGAAGAAGGTCTTTGAAGAAGTACAGCTAGGAAAGCTGCGTTTGAAAAACCGCCTGATCCGCTCCGCCACCTGGGAGGGCATCGCCCTGCCGGACGGCGGCGTGACCGAAGAAGCCTATGAGATTTACGGAGAGCTGGCCAGGGGCGGCGTTGGCGCTATTATCACCGGCTTTACCAGTGTGGCGCTGCACGACTATTACTTTGGCGGAATGATGCGCCTGTGCGACGACGCGCTGATCCCCCAGTATCAAAAGCTCACCGACTTTATCCACGCCGAGGGAATCCCTGTAATAACCCAGTTGGCACTGGGTGCTTACTACTGGGAAGTAAACGGCAAGTACCGCCAGGTGGAGCCGGATGAGATGACTGAAGATGAGATTCAATTCGTCATCCGGCAGTTTGTCGAGGCGGCTGTTCGCGCTGAAAAGGCAGGCTTTGACGGCGTACAGATCCATGCGGCCCATTTCTTTTTCCTCAGCCGCTTTATCAGCCCTGCGGTCAATCACCGCACGGACGCCTGGGGCGGCTCACTGGAGAACCGCGCCGCATCCTGCTGGAGATCCTGCACGGCATCCGCGAAGCCACGGCCCTTCACATCACCATCAAGATCAACAGCAATGACTTCCACTACGGCGGCCTGACTGAGGCAGACTGCGTATCAATCTGTCGGCTGTTGGACGCCGC
>JAILGY010000155.1:0-18582 GCA_024696325.1 bacterium
AGTGGCTGGAAGGTGGCCAACGTGCCCATCATCAAGGGCATCGCCCCGCCGGAGGAACTGTTCAGCGCCGCACATAACCGCGTGGTTTGCCTCACAATCGATCCGCAGCGCCTGCTGGAACTGCGCATCGCCCGCCTGCGCAACCTCCATCAAAGCACCGACAGCGTCTACGCCAACCTGGAAGAGATTATTGAGGAGCTGGCCTTTGTAAAATCGCTCTGCAAAAAGCAGGGATGGCCCATGGTTGACGTTTCGGAAAAGGCGGTGGAGGAGACCGCCAACGACATTCTGACCAAACTGCGGTTAAAGTAGTGGACGTGTCCGGAAAAGCGCTGCCGAAAGAAATCCGCCCCATGGCACTGAATATTCTGGTCGCAGACAAGGATCCCCTCGATTTCGCGCGTATCAAAAAGGCGCTGGAGGCAACCGGCGCCACGGTTGCCCATATGGAAATCGAGCCGCTTCCTCCGCAGGGCAGCTACGACATCATCCTGATCATCGGAACGATTCCAAACGAAAGCTGGCACAGTCTTCTGGAACACCATTCGGCGATACCGCAAATCCGCATTCCGGAAAGCTACGGCGCAAACGGCATGCACGCGCTCCACCACTTTCTGGACACCATCGCGTCCCTTCAGCTTCCAAGGCATCCGATCTGCTACGCCGATCTGGTGCTCGATCCCGACACCGGCCATGCCTACCGCAACGGTTCCCGCATCGTCCTTTCAGCGACCGAATACAGGATCCTCAAACTGTTTGTGGAACATCCCGACGAAATCCTGACGCGCGAGACCATTGGCACAACGGTGTGGGGCACGGCTTTTGACGCCTTCACCAACATTGTGGATGTCTATGTCAGCCGGCTGCGTGCCAAGATCGACCACGCCGCGCCTTCACCGTTGCTGCACACCGTCCGGGGCAAGGGCTACCGGTTCAGCGCGCGCCAAACAGGGCGGTGCCTACCCGCACCAGTGTCGCGCCCTCCTCAATAGCGGCCTCGAAATCGCCGCTCATCCCCATGGACAGTTCGCGCATGGTGACCTGCGGGATCTTCAGGCTTTCCAGATGCTCCGCCAGCTGCCGCAATTCCCGGAAAAAGGGCCGCACACGCTCCGGATCGTCGAAAAACGGCGGCAAGACCATCAGTCCGCACACCCGCACATGGGGAAGCCGCGCCACCGCGCGGGTCAGTTCCTCCAGGGAAGAAGCCGCAACGCCCGCCTTGCTCGCCTCGCCGCCCAGGTTGGCCTCCAGCAGGATATCGGCTGTCTGCCCCAATTTGCCCCATTGCCGTTCAATCTCTTCGGCCAAAGCAAGACGATCGACCGAATGGATGAGCGACACCTTGCCGGCCAGGTATTTGACCTTGTTGCTCTGCAAGGCGCCAATAAAGTGCCATTCGGCCCCCGGAGCCACCTGTTCCACCTGTTCGCGTTTCTCCACAAATTCCTGCACATAGTTTTCGCCAAACAGGGTCTGGCCGCAGGCCAGCGCTTCCGTTACCGCCTGGGCCGGTTTGGTCTTGGAAACCGCAACCAGCCTCACGCTGGCCGGATCGCGCCCGGCACGCCGGCAGGCCTCCGCCATCCGGCTCCGTACCGCAGCAATACGCTCAGCAATCGCCATAACCGTCACTACTCCTCGAAAAATGCGTCGGAAAACGGATAGGTGATCTCCAGTTCCTCCAGCAGTTCCACCACCTCGCACAGCGGCAGACCGACCACGTTGGTGTAGCTGCCATTAATCTGGCGAACCATGAAGGCGGCTCCCTTCTGGATGGCGTAGCCGCCTGCTTTGTCGAAGGACTCCCCGATATCGAGATAGTCGTTGATCTCCGTATCGTTGAGCGTCTTGAAAAGCACCTCCGTAACCACCGAACCGGAACGCAGCAAATCCGTCTCGCGATCGTAGATGGCATAGCCGGTATACACATAATGCACACCGCCGGAGAGCATCCGCAGCATGTCGAAGGCCTCCGAACGGCAATTCGGCTTGCCCATGAATACACCATCGCGCACCACAATGGTGTCGCATCCCAGAAACCAGCGTCCCTTGACACTGCGGCGGGAAGCCACTTCCTTTGCCTTGCCGATGGCAAGACGCACCACATGATCTTCCGGACGCTCACCTTCCCGGCGGCTTTCCACCAAATCGCTCGGCACCACTTCGCAGGCGATGCCCACCGATGCCAGAAGATCCCGCCGTCTCAACGACGCCGATGCCAGCACCAAATCGTTCATCCCCGTTCCCCTCTCCTTTTATGTGTTTGCTTCCTGCACAGCATATCTGATTCAACTTGCCTTCAGAAGTCAATGGACTTTTCACCGCCCACTCAAAAGTCATACCGGTGCCCGCCAGTTCTCTTCAAAGGAACTCCACCAGAGCGCAACATCCCGCAGGGCCCGCTCTGCCATCGCCAGCCGCTGGTTGGACCGCCCGCGCGGACGAGGCGCCTCCAACGGCGCAAACAGGCCATAGTTGACGTTCGATGGCTGAAAATTCTGCGGATCGGACTCCGTAAGATGGGCAAGCAAGGCCCCCAGCGCGGTCGTTGCGGGCGGCGGCGTGTAGGCAATGCCTTTTTGCGCGCACGCCGCGGCCAGACCCGCCAGAAAACCGCTGGCGGCCGACTCCACATAGCCTTCCACGCCGCTGAGCTGGCCGGCGCAGTAGATTCGGCCATCCGATACGAAGCGCTGATCCCTGCGCAGGCAGCGGGGCGCATTGACGAAGGTGTTGCGGTGCATGCTTCCCAGGCGTGTAAAGACCGCGTTTTCCAGACCGGGTATCATCCGGAACACCCGCCGCTGTTCCGGATAGGTGAGCCGGGTCTGGAAGCCTACCAGATTGAACAGTGTGCCCGCCCGGTTCTCCTTGCGCAGCTGCACCACGGCGAAGGGTTGCCGGCCAGTATGCGGATCGCGCAGGCCCACCGGTTTGAGCGGTCCGAAGGCCAAGGTCATCGGCCCGCGCGCCGCCAGCACCTCCACCGGCATACAGCCCTCAAAATGCCGTGCCTGCTCGAAGGCATGGTAGGGCACCGACTCGGCGTGACAGAGCTCCTCCACAAAATGCCGGTATTCCTCCTCCGAAAGCGGGCAGTTGAGGTAATCCGCGCCGCCCTTGTCGTAGCGCGAGGCCCACCAGACCTTGGAAAAGTCCAGAGACGAGGCTTCCACTATCGGCGCAATGGCGTCATAAAAATAGAGATCTTCCGTCCCGGCCAGGGTCCGGATGGCGCCAAGCAGAGGCTCCGCAGAAAGCGGGCCGGTGGCCAGAATCACCGTGCCGCTTTCGGGCAGCGCGTCAAGCCGCTCCCGCACGACTTCAATATGGGGATTTTGTTCGATCCGGGCGGTAATGCAGGCGGAAAAACGCTCCCGATCCACGGCCAAAGAGCCGCCGGCCTCCACCTGGGTCCGTTGCGCCGCCTCCATGAGCAGGGCGCCGCAATGCCGTAGTTCCTCCTTGAGGCAGCCGACCGCATTGGCAAGGCTTGCGCCGCGCAGGCTGTTGGAACACACCAGCTCCGCCAGGTCCGCGTTTTTGTGCGCCGGAGAGAAATAGCGCGGCTTCATCTCGTAGAGCCGCACATCCAGACCACAACACGCTATCTGCCAGGCAGCCTCGCAGCCCGCCAGACCGCCGCCCACCACCACTACCGGAGCCTGTGCCTCCACCATGCCTTTCCTTTCCGCCCCATGCGCGCAAAAAGAAACCGCCGCAAACTTCACGACGGTATCCTGTTTGTTCTTAAAAATTTCTCCGCCCCATGAATTTTCAGGGCCTTATGGCACTCTACCGGGCACTGCTGCACGCACTGCAATCACCGCTGCAGGCCGCGATGCCGCCCCGTGACGACAGGGCGAAACCCTTCCCTTTTTCGCCATCAAGATAGTCGATGATCTGATCCTCGCTGAAGACGTCCACCTCTTCGTCCAAAAGCACCCTGATGCCGTCTACATCCTTCAGATTCATGCCTTCCTGGAACGTTTCCAGCGAAAGCTTCATATTGGGGCCCGAACAGCCCAGACCGTCAAAGGCAATCCGCACCACCTTGTCCGGAGATTTTTTCAGGTATTCTTCCAGTACTTCCCGCGCCGCGGGACTGATCTCGATCATGACGCTTCATCCTTTCCCTGAACAAATAAAAGAGCTGATACCTGTGAAAAGTGGCCGAAGAACACTGTAAGCCGGGTTCTGTCTCTGTCGTCGGTTGCCCGCCGGCAGCCGGAAATCATTCATCTAGGACCGCCGTCACCGGCGGTCTCAAGCGACCAGACCCGAAAGCCTTGGACGGGCCGTCCTCAAACGCTTTCCTATTTGGCCTTGCTCCGGATGGGGTTTACCGAGCCTGCGGCGTCGCCGCCGCAGCTGGTGGGCTCTTGCCCCACCATTTCACCCTTACCTCTTTCTTCCGGGAAAAAACGCTTTTCCCCAAAAAAGGCGGTATCCTTTCTGTGGCACTTTCCCTGGGGTCACCCCCGGTTCCTGTTAGGAACCATCCTGCCCTGTGGAGCCCGGACTTTCCTCCCGCTCTTCCCCGGAATCCGGGGAGAAGCCGGCGATTCCCCGTCGTTCTTCGGCCCTGCCGGTGTTTTGTCGCTTTTATCACAAAAGTTCAAGATTTTTTCGCAGGTTCCGGTGCATCAAGATAGAGGATCCGGTTGCAGTGCGGACAACTGTTCAACTCCGTGCTGTGGTAGAGGCTGTTGAAAAACTGCGGAGGCAAACGCATATGGCAGCCGGTACAGGCGCAGGCACGCGCCGCAACCACCGCAGACCCATTGCGCAACTCAATGAGCTGTTCATAGCGGCGCCGCAACGATGCGGGCAGTTTGTCCAAAAGAACGGCGCGGGACTGCTGCTTTTCCTCCAGTTGTTGATCAAACTGGGCAATTTGAGGCGCGATTTCGGCACTGCGCGCACCCGCCCGTTCCTGAATCTCGGCAATGGCCTGTTCTTTTTCGGTCTTTTCCGCCTGCAACTGCACATTGCCATTTTCCAGTTCCCGAATCCGCTCCTGGGCTTCCCGGTTGGCCTGCTTGGCCGTTTCCCGCTCCTTCGTGACCGCGTTCTGCTCCTTCACCGTATGAACTTCCAGCAGCCGTTTCTCAGCCTTTACAATCTTTTCCTGACCATCCGCCAGAACAACCTGCAAATCCTGAATGACTTTTCCGGCATCGCCGAGTTCCGCCTGCAAACGCGCAACTTCCGACTGCAACTCGTCCAGACCGGCAAACAGATCCCGCTCTTCCGTCTGCAACCGTGCCCGAAGCGTTTTTATCTCGAGAATTTCATTGTCAATCGCCTGCAGTTTAATCAGCTCCTCCACCTGTGGCAACACCCCGCACCCCCTGTTTCATTGATTTCGATGAAGATGAAAAAAACGGCCCGGTTTCTCTTTTCCGAACCGATCCATTTGTCCTATACATAGTCGAAGGGATCGTGTTCCCCCCTCATTTCCAGCACCTGCAAGGGCAGATGCTCCCGCCCGGCCGCATCACGCAACCAGGCGGCAAGATATTCGACCACTATTCTTTCCGTATAAAAATGACCGGCATCGATCACCGCCATTCCGGCAATTTCCGCATCCCGGGCTTCATGATATTTGACGTCACCCGTTACCAGCAGATCCGCACCGCGCCGCAGGGCTTCCTTGAACAGCGACATGCCCGATCCGCCACAGACGGCCACCCGCCGCACAGTGCCGGAACGAGCGCCCGCCACCCGCACCAGCGGCGCCGCAAGCGCCTGCTTGACCCGCGTCACCATCTGCTCAAACGGTACCTCTTCCGAAAGTTCTCCAAGCCATCCCAGTCCGATATCGTTGCGCGCATTCTCCAGCGGCAGCAGATCATAGGCCACTTCCTCGTAGGGATGCACCTTCAGGAGACGCTGCACCACCCGTGAGGAAGCTTCTCTGGTCACCACCAGCTCCAGCCGGATCTCCTCTACCGTTTCCAGTTTCCCCGTCTCCCCAATAAAGGGATTCGAGCCCCGTCCCGGCCGAAAAGTGCCCTGTCCCGGCACGCGAAACGAGCAACAGTCATAGCGCCCCGCAACACCAGCGCCCGCGCCAAACAACGCCTGGGCCACCTGCTCCGCATGGCTTGCCGGCACGTACACCACCAGTTTCAAAAGCTGGCCGCGCGGTTGTTCCAGGGGGCCACCGCCCACAAGGCCCAGCCGCTGCGCCAGCCAGGCGTTCAAGCCTTCCGCCGCGCGATCCAGGTTGGTGTGAGCTGCAAGGATCGATATGCTCGCCTTTAAAGCGGTTTCAACAATTCTGCCCGTTTCACTGGACGTCAGCACCTGTTTGAGTGGCCGAAAGATCAAAGGATGATGGGTGACCAACAGCTGACAACCCGCCTCACGAGTTGCCTGCAAGGCCTCGAAGGTGGGGTCGAGGGCCACCATGACCCGCTCCACCGCCTGAACGGGATTGCCGACCTGCAGGCCTACATTGTCCCAGTCCTCAGCAAGCTGCGGCGGGCAGAGCCGGTTGAGCATCCCCAGAATATCCTGAACCAAAATCGATTTTTTCACTGGAACCATCGTATGTGAAAAGAGTTTGGGAAAAAGGCATAAAAAAAGAGTGGGACCACTCTTTGGTAGATCACACTCTTCTTTTCTTTTTCGTTGCCAGTTTTCCCTTGGAGCGGGGATCTTCCCCCCGCGTATTCTGCCGTAAAAATAGCATCTCCCGAATATGATGACCAACAAGCTTCATTGGTTCTTTCCGTCTGCCAAAAAATGGTGGGCCCACCAGGACTCGAACCTGGGACCAGCCGGTTATGAGCCGGCAGCTCTAACCAACTGAGCTATGGGCCCTAAGAACAAAGAGCAATAAATGCTATTCCCCAATAAAAAGCATGTCAAGTTCTATCCACCGAAAGAAATGGGCAAAATCTTCGCCTATTCAACAAAACTCTTCAAACGGCGGGCGCGGCTGGGATGACGCAGCTTGCGCAAGGCCTTGGCCTCTATCTGGCGAATTCGCTCACGCGTCACCAGAAAATCCTGGCCCACTTCTTCCAGGGTATGATCGGATTTCTCGCCGATGCCAAAACGCATTCGCAGAACCTTCTCCTCACGGGGCGTCAACGTACCCAGCACCTGTGATGTCTGATCCATCAGATTGCTCCGGATAACCGCCTCCAACGGAGAAACGGCACGTTTGTCCTCAATAAAATCCCCAAGCGAAGAGTCTTCCTCCTCGCCAATGGGAGTCTCCAGACTGATGGGTTCCTTGGCGATTTTCAGCACCCGCCGCACCTTTTCCAGGGGCAACTCCATCCGTTCGGCAATTTCCTCCGGTGTCGGCTCCCGGCCAATCTCCTGAACCAGTTGACGGCTGGTGCGCACCAGCTTGTTGATGGTCTCGATCATGTGGACCGGTATCCGGATGGTCCGCGCCTGATCGGCTATGGCACGGGTGATGGCCTGCCGAATCCACCACGTGGCATAGGTGGAAAATTTGTAGCCGCGCTGGTACTCGAACTTGTCCACCGCTTTCATCAGGCCAATGTTGCCTTCCTGAATCAGATCCAGAAACTGCAAACCCCGATTGGTGTACTTCTTGGCGATGGAAACCACCAGCCGCAGATTCGCCTCCACGAGCTCCGACTTGGCCTTCTTGGCGTTATACTCGCCCTGCGCCACGCCTTTCAGTGCTTCCTGAAGCTCGTCGGGGGCAAAACCGGATTTCTCCCGCACATCCAGAAAGCAGGCGTCAATGGATTTCAGCCGCTTCAACGCGTTCCGGAAAGCATCCTGCGAAATGTGCAGATCCCCCGCGCATTCCTTGACCGTCCTAGTGCCGGCGGCAATGGCATCCCGGCACTCCCGCACCCGCTCGCAGGAAACACCCAGTTTCTTTTCGCAGGCGGCCATCTCTTCCTTGCCCTGTTCAACGGCCTGCGACAACTCCTTCAACTGGCCGATGATCTTCTCCACCTGCTGATCCCGCAATCTAATCTGACGGATCAGCTGCAAAATTTCACTCTTGATGCGTGAAATCGTTTGCTCGGACTGCTCGTCTGTCGCCGCCGACGTTTTGATGCGTTCTTTTTCCTGCGTCAATTCGGCATCCAGAACAGCGATCTTTTCCATAATTCCGAGAACCCGCTCACGTTCCCGGGCTTCTTCCTCGTCGCCCTGCTCCTCGTCATAGGACTTGGTAACATCGGTGATGGTGATCTTGCCGTTCTTCAACTGCTGCATCAGTGTCAGGGCCCATTTGACCGCTATGGGGGTATTGAGCACCACATTCGTGACCATCATGTCACCCTCTTCGATGCGTTTGGCAATTTCCACCTCGCCCTCGCGGGTCAAAAGCGCCACCTGGCCCATTTCCCGCAGATACATCCGCACCGGATCGCTGGTACGCCCCAAGATGCCGGTTTCGTACCCGGTACTCTCGTCCTCGCTCTCCTCCTCAGTTTCCTCTTCCTCTGTCGCCACATCCTCCATCTCGTCAAAGGACTTCGACAACGAGACATTGTGTTCGGACTCCACCACTTCGATGTCCATTTCGCCGAACATGTTCATGATATCGTCCAACTGCTCCGGTGAAACCGTATCGGCAAGGATGTCGTTCACCTCGTCATAGGTGACAAAACCCTTTTCCTTGCCCAGATCGATCAACTGCTGGAATTCTTCCATTCCGTTTTTTTTGTTCATGCATTTTCCCCCATGTGAGGTACCCACAGGTTCAAAGAAACATTTGTTTCAAGACCGCTTCTTCTGCCACTCCTCGTAAAACACACTCCGCTTTCAAATGACTTTTTTCTCCGCGATCGCAGCGTTTCGTGTTTTCAGCTGCCGATCAATTTTGAGCTTTTCCTGGCTCAAGGCCGCCACTGCGGCAATATCGCCGTTTTTTTCGGCTTCCACGATCTCCCGGGTCAGTTCCCGGCTCCGTTTTTTCAAACGTTGCGTTTCCGTTGCCTGACAGCAGTCCTGAAAGATCTTTTCCCGATCTTCGGTCAGCGACGCCACATCCCCCTGCAACGCTTCCCGGACAATCCGCCGCTGGTTTTCACTCAGTTCCGCCCCTTCCAACAGATCGGCCAGGGCCTTGTCGTCCGCGCCGCAGGCCAGTATCTGTTCGGCCGTCATCAAATAGTCCGGATCCGCAAAGTAACGTTCCGCGCCTTCGGCTTCCAACCGCTGCCGGAGATTCCCGTCCAGCACCAGCAGCCGCAACAGCCACTGCTGGTTTTTTAGGGGAATGTCTTCCCGGGTTTGCCGCGGCGCCATTGCCGTCACCCGGGACGCTGCAGACATCTCACGGCCAGCCATCGCCAACGCCTGCACGCTGACGCCTACCCGCTCCGCCAGTTCCCGTAAATACAGTTCCCGCTTTACCGGGCTTGCCAGCAGCGAAATCTTCGCCGCCACACTTTCCGCCGCACGCGCCCGGCTTTCACGCTCCTGGCCGGCTTCGCGCAGCGTTTTTTCCATAAAAACTTCAAGAACCGGCCGCGCCCGGGCAAAACGCTCCGCAAAAGCCTGAGCTCCATGTTCCTGAATGAAGGAATCCGGATCGGCGCCGTCTTCCAGCGTAATCACCGTGGTTGCGACATCGGTTCCCAGCAGGATTTCCATGGCGCGCAGCGTCGCTTTCCAACCGGCACTGTCGCCGTCAAACAACAATGCAACTTTTTTGCCATGGCGCTGAAGCAAAACTGCATGCTCGGTTGTCAGTGCGGTGCCGCATGTCGCCACCACATTTTCGAAGCCCGCTCCCGCCACCGCCAGCAAATCGAAATACCCCTCGACGATGATAACCTCGCCCGCCCGGCTCATGGCAGAATGCGCCTGTCCCAGGCCGTACAGCGTCCTTCCCTTGTGATAAACCGGTGATTCCGGCGAGTTGAGATACTTGGGGGTCTCATCCGCCAGGGCACGTCCACCAAAGGCCACCACGGCACCGGAACTGTCCACCACCGGAAACATCAGACGATTGCGGAAAAAATCGCGATCCCGTCCATCATTTTTGCCCGGCCGCAACAGCCCCAACTGTCGGCCGATTTCAGGGTCGTAGCCTTTTCCTTGCAGATATGCGGCCAACGCATCCCAACGATCCGGCGCAAATCCCAGACGAAAATGCCGGGCAGTTTTCATTCCATAACCACGCCGTTGCAAATATTCAAGGCCGCGCTTTCCTTCCGGGCTCTGAAACAGGATATTTTGGTAAAATTCCGCAGCAAGCTCATTGACGCGCAGCAGCAATTCTCGGCGCCGGGCACGTTCCTGCGCACGGCTGTCAAAGGGCTTGTCTTCCACCTCAATGCCGTAACGTGCTCCGACAGCCTTGACCGCCTGCCCAAAGCTCAAGCCTTCAAGCCGCATGAGAAAGGAAAAAACGTTGCCGCCCACCCCGCAACCGAAACAGTGAAAGATCTGACGGGCGGGACTGACATTGAACGAAGGAGTCTTTTCCGCGTGAAAGGGGCACAGCCCCTGATAGTTGGCACCGGCGCGCTTCAGGCTCACATAGGAGGAAATAACCTCCACAATGTCCGCGCGTTCGCGCACCTCGTTGATTTTTTCCTCGCCGATCATGAGGCGCTCCGTCCCCTTTCCCGGCTTTCAGCCCACAAAACGCGCGATGGTGACACCGGTGCCGCCGTGTGCCGCATCCGCGCAGAAAAAACTCTTGACCCCCTGCTCCCGCGCCAGCTGCTCATGCACCGCGTGCCGCAGAATTCCCTCACCGCTTCCATGAACAATCGCCACCTCATCAATGCCGTGCAGGCGGGCATCATCCAGAAAGCGCCGCAGGGCGGGGATCGCATCGTCCAGACGCTGGCCCACCAGTTTCAGCTCCGGAAAGAAACGCCTTTCACCCGAATCGTGCACCCCGCTCCATTCAACCGCGCCGCGCTTCCTTCTGCCCGCACCTTTACAACGTTCCAGCCGTGCAAGCGGTAAAAGCACCCGTTTCCCGTTCAACAGCAGTTCCGCCGTTTCTCCCCGAACCGAAAGCAGGGTGCCCTTCTGCTGCTCGCTGCCGCGCAGACGCAACGTCATTCCCGGACGAAATGGAATGTCGGCCTTCGCGCCCTCCGTTTCCGGACCTTTTTCCAACTCGGCAAACGAGCGTTTCAAAGCGTTCATCTCGCCGCGTATCTGCGCCTGCCGGCGGGTATCTGGCTTTTTCCCCGCAGCTTCATCCAGCAACTGGCGCAGCCTCTGCTCCACGGCGGCGATACGGCGGCGGCCCTGTTCCAAAAGCCGCGCGGTCAGAGAGGCTTCCCGCTCTTCCAGCTCTTCACGCAGCGTCTGCACACGACGAAGATGCTGGGCAGCCTCCAGACGATCGTGACGCGCAGCCTCCAGTTCCCGCTCCATTTCCAGCTGGCGATGGTTGAGCGCAGCCAGCAGATCGCTTCCGGCCCGTTCTTCCCGTCCCAGATAGCCTGATGCACGTTCCAGAAGCTCTTCGGGCAAGCCCATCAGACGGGCGATGGCAAAGGCGTTGCTGGAACCCGGAGCTCCATAACGCAGCTGGTAGGTCGGCCGCAGGGTGACATCGTCGAAGATTACTGCGGCACTTTCGATACCTTCGTGCAGAAAAGCATAGCTCTTTAAAAGATTCAGATGGGTGGACAGGATAATCCGAGCGCCCCGGGAACGCAGCGTATCCAGGCAGGCCATCACCAACGCCCCCCCCTCCGCCGGATCGGTACCCGTACCCGCCTCGTCCAGCAGCACCAGGGATTCCGGCCCCGCCTGTTCCAGGATAGTGCGCATTCGTGACAGATGGCCGGAAAAGGTGGAAAGATTGGCCTCCAGACTCTGTTCATCACCAATATCGGCAAAAATTTCCGGGAACAGAAAAAGGCGGCTGTCCGGATGACAGGGGATGTACAGGCCACACCGCGCCATCAGCACCAAAAGCCCCGCGGTCTTGACCGACACCGATTTGCCGCCGGTGTTGGGCCCGCTCACAATCAGCGTGTCATGCCGCTCATCCAGCACAATATCCATTGGCACTGGCGCTTCCGCCCGCAGGCTTCCATCTGACGTAAAGATTAGCAGTGGATGACGAGCCTGCCGCAATTCAAGCACAGATTTGTCCGTCAAAGCGGGCGCCACCGCCTGACAGGCAAGGGCAAAGCGCGCACAGGCACCTGCGAGATCCAGATCCGCAAGAATCTCCTGATTCGCCGTCAGCGGGGCCAGCTGCTGACGGGTCAATTCGGTGAGCTCTCTCAGGATGCGTTCCATCTCGCGCTGTTCGCGGCGCAGCGCAGACTGCAGCTGATTGTTGTCATTCAAAATGAAGGCCGGCTCGATAAAGAGCGTCTGGCCGCTTGAGGATTCATCGTGAATGAAGCCGCGCACCAAACCGCGAAAATCGGCACGCACCGGTACCACATAGCGGCCATTGCGCTGGGTGATATAGCGTTCCTGAAAAGCCTTGGCCCGGCTTTCCGCCGTCATCAACCGCTCCAGCTTGCCGCGGATGGCCTCCCGCAACATCCGGATCTCGCGGCGGACCGCATGCAGTTCCTCCGAAGCGCTGTCCATTATTTCGCCCTGGGCATTGAGACAGCGGCCCAATGTTTGGCGCAAATGGGGCAATGGGGTAAGGCGCACGGCCAGCTCCAGCAGCGCCGGGACATTTTCTCCATCCAGACAAAACTGGCGGCAACGCCGCGCCGCATCCAGGGCTGCCGCTATCCGGGGAAAGACCTCCGCCGCCAGCACCGTGCCCGCCACATGCAATTCCTGAAAAACCGCGCCCAGATCCGTCAGACCTTCCAGAGGCAAACTCTGCCCCTTTTCATACAGGGCCAGCAGCTCCCCAATCCTTTGCCAGGCCGTTTCCACTGCCGCGCGGTTGGGCAAGGGACCAAGCCGCAAGGCCCTTTCCCGGCCCGGTTCGGTTGCGGCATGGCGGGCCAGCAAGCGCAGGACCTTGAAGTATTCAAGCACCTGCAGGGTTTCGTGCGTCATCTTGTCAAGGGCGCATCGGAAGCCGGCTGTCCATCCTGCGGTTCTTCAGAAACCGGGCTGGTGGAGGACTGATCTGCGGGAGGAAACTCCGCAGGCTCCTGGCTGGGAGATGGGGACGCCGCGGGGGAATCCGTATCGGGATAAAGCCCCAGCGAGATGAAAAGATCGCGGTTGAAATCAAAAGCTTTCTTCCCCAGTTCAATCAGCGGAGGCGCCAGTTCCGATTTTTCAAGAATCGGCTGCAGGAAGCGCGGCGTACCGGCAATGCCGGTTACAACAAACAACGCAATCGCTACCAGTACCACGCCTTCACCTACGCCAAACAAGCCTCCCGCCAAATGGTTGACCTCTCCCAGAAACAGCCGTTTGACAACCTTGGAAAGCAATACCCCCACAAGGCCAAACAACATGACCGTCACCAAAAAGATCACCAGAAAGGCACTTATGGAACTGACGACCTGAGGCACACCGAATATCTCCCTCAGCATTTTTCCCAGCTGGGGATAGAAATTGTTCGCCAGTACCGCTCCCAAAAGCAGTCCGATCAAAGAGCAGATCTCCCGCAACAGACCACGCCACATCCCGCGAATCAAAAAGATGATCCACACCACGATGATGGCAATATCCAGGAAGTTCAAATTGCTCAAAAAATTCAAATTCAGGTTCATGACGTTTTCCTCCCACTGTTTTTCCCTGCCGCGCGGGAACGCTTTTCTTCAAGGCCCGATGTCCCGAACCGCCGCAGCAGCTCCGCCCAGATTTCGTCTGGCGAAATGTCATAGTAACCAAGTAGAACCAGCACATGAAAAAAGAGATCCGCCACTTCGTGGACTATCTCCGCCCGCACACCGCCTTTGCCGGCGATCGCGGTTTCCGTTGCCTCCTCGCCAACTTTCGCCAGAATTTTGTCCAGTCCCCGGCTCAAAAGCAAAGCCACGTAGGATTCCTCTGGAGATGCGTTCTTGCGTTGCTGGATCACCGCATAGATCTCTTGCAGAATCGCTTCATCCGCCATCACAACCGCACCTCGATCCCGCGCTCACGCAGATAGGTCTTGCATTCGCCGATGGTGTATTCACCAAAATGAAAGATGCTGGCCGCCAGAGCCGCATCCGCCTGCGCCTCATCCAGTCCCTGACGAATATGCTCCAGCGTGCCCACGCCGCCGGAGGCAATAACCGGGACGGCAACCGCCTGGCCAACCGCCCGCGTCAGCTCGATATCGTACCCATCACGGGTGCCATCGCGATCCATGGAGGTCAAAAGAATTTCTCCGGCGCCGTTTTCGGCCACGCGCCGTACCCACTGCAACGCATCCAGTCCGGTGGGAATACGCCCTCCATGCGTATATACCTCCCAGCGCAGCGGCTGACTGCCGGGCACACGGCGGGCATCGACCGCAACCACGACGCACTGCGAACCGAAGCGCTCCGCCGCGGCGCGGATGAGCTCCGGATGCTGCACTGCGGCAGTATTGATGGAAACCTTGTCGGCACCGGCATTTAACAGATGACGGATATCGTCCAGTCCGCGAATGCCGCCCCCCACGGTGAGCGGCATAAAAACCCGTTCGGCGGTTCTCCTCACCACATCCAGCAGAATGCCGCGCCGCTCGCTGGATGCGGTAATGTCCAAAAAGACCAGCTCGTCCGCACCCTGGGCGTCATAATTTTCCGCCGCCTCCACCGGATCGCCCGCATCACGCAGCCCCACGAAGTTAACACCCTTCACGACCCGGCCGTCACGCACATCCAGACAGGGAATAATCCGTTTGGTTACCATCAGGACCGCCCCTTGACCAGTTTCACCGCTTCCGACAAACGCACCGCACCGGAATAGAGCGCCTTGCCGACCACCACGCCGGTCACGCCTGCAGGTTCCAGAGCCATCAGACGCCGGATATCCTCCAGGGAGGAGACACCGCCGGAAGCAATCACCGGAATGGAAACCGACTCGGCTAACTCGCGGATAGCCTCGAAATTGGGCCCCATCAACATACCGTCACGCGCGATATCCGTATAAATGAGCGCGGTCACGCCATGTCCTTCCAGACGCTTGGCCAGTTCGGTCGCGCGGGTGGTCGTGACGTCCTGCCAGCCATGAATGGCGACAAACCCGTCGCGGGCATCAATACCCACCACAATTTTACCGGGAAAGATCTTGCAGGCCCGTTCCGCCAGCTTGGGATTTTTCTGCACCGCAGAGCCGAGCACCACCCGTTCCACGCCCAGCTGCAGGTAGCTGTCGATGGTAGCCAGATCCCGGATACCGCCGCCGACTTCGGTAGGAATGTCAACCGCATCGACAATGGCGCGGATCGCCGCCCGGTTGCGGGGCGATCCGGCAAAAGCGCCGTCCAGATCCACAATATGCAGCAGCTCGCCGCCTTCATCACGCCAGGTGCGGGCCTGATCGGCCGGATCGTCGTTGTACATCGTGTCCCGCTCCATTTGCCCCTGCTCAAGCCGGACACAGTTTCCCTCTTTCAGATCAATTGCCGGAATAATAATCATGGATGCCTCTTTCCAGTGGTTAGGTTTTTCATCTTCATCAGATTCGTGCCCCAACCATCCCGTCAAATTGCACTGCAAAAAAACACAGCTTTCTGCCAGGGCAGCCCAGGCCGTCCCGCACAAGAAGCTTCTCTCCCTGTTTACCTTCTACATCCTGCCAAAATTCTCGAGGATCTTCAGCCCCACCCGCTGGCTCTTCTCCGGATGAAACTGGCAGGCCACCACATTGTCACTGCAGACACTGGAGCAAAAAACCAGGCCATGCTCGGTGCTGGCTGCCGTTACCCGCTCATCGCCGGGAACCACGTAATAGGAGTGATCGAAATAGACGAAAGCGCCCTCCTCAACTCCCTCAAACAGCGGCGAAGCGCCGTGCAGATGCAGCCGGTTCCAGCCCATGTGCGGTACCTTCACAGGCCGGCCGTCCCGTTCGCGCGCATCATGGGGAAAGCGGATCACCCTGCCCCGCAAAACGCCCAGGCCTGGCCAGCGTCCAAACTCCTCGCTCTCCTCGAACAGCAGCTGCATTCCCAGACAGATGCCCAGAAAAGGACGTCCCGCTCTGATATGCTCCAGCACGGGTTCAACAAAACCGCCAGCCTCCAGATTGCGCAGGCAATCATGAAACGCGCCCACGCCCGGCAGCACCAGACGATCCGCCCGGCGTACCATTTCCGGATCCGCGGAAACACGTGCCTCAAGTCCGACCCGCTCCAGTGCCTTCTGAACACTGCGCAGGTTGCCCATTCCATAATCAACGACAATAACCATAGATTCTTACAACTGTCCCTTGGTGGACGGCGCACCAATAACCCGGGGATCCAGGCTGGTCGCCTCGTCCAAAGCCCGTCCAAAAGCCTTGAATATCGCCTCGACAATATGATGCAGATTCTCTCCGTACAGCACCCGGATATGCAAGGTTACCCCGGCCTGCCGGGCAAAAGCCGTAAAAAACTCCTTTGTCAGTTCTACATCAAAGGTGCCCAGGTGCGCCTTGGGCAGATCTGCCGTAAAAACCAGGCAGGAACGCCCGGAAAAATCGACAACGACGCTCGCCAGCGCTTCGTCCATGGGGAGCAGGCGCTCCCCGTAGCGCCTAATCCCTTCCTTGTTGCCAAGCGCCCGGCGAAAAGCCTCGCCCAGCGCGATACCGGTATCCTCAACGGTATGGTGCGCGTCCACTTCCACATCGCCCGCCGCCTCCAGATGCAGATCGAACAGGCCGTGGCGGACCACCTGATCCAACATATGGTTGAAAAAGGGAACCGGCGTCCGGATGTCCGCCTTGCCGGAGCCATCCAGATTCAGTTCCAGGGAGATGCTCGTTTCCGCGGTCTGCCGCTCGACGCAAGCCGTACGGGCCATAGGTCATCCTTTCCCGCTGTCAACCAGAACTTTTAGAAATTTTAAGGCGGGGCCTCAGCTCCTCCCCGCCTGTACAAGAAAATGTCAGTGTCCCTTGCAGGAACAATGTGCGTGCGCATCCTTGCGACGCAGGGAAACCGAACGGGCATGCGCCTGCAAACCTTCGGCCGTGGCCAGCCGGATGACATCGTCCGCCAACATGTCCAGACCGGCGCAGCTGATGTTGATAATGCTGGAATGCTTGACGTAGTCCTCCACCGACAACGGTGAATGGAAACGAGCGGTGCCGCCGGTGGGCAGCGTATGGTTGGGACCGGCCAGATAGTCTCCCATCGCCTCCGGCGTGTAGTGTCCCATGAAAATGGCACCGGCATGGCGGATATGGGGCAGCAGCTCGAAGGGGTGATCCACCGCCAGTTCCAGATGCTCCGGAGCGATGCGATTGCTGAAATCCACCGCTTCCTCCATGTCGCTTGCAATGATAATCGCGGAATAGCTGCCCAAAGCCTTTCCGGCGATGGCTGCGCGCGACAGTTGCGGCAGCTGCTTTTCCAGCTCTCCGGCCACCTGCTTGGCCATCTGGGCCGAAGTGGTCACCAGTACCGCCGACGCCCGCTCGTCATGTTCGGCCTGCGACAGCAGATCGGCGGCAAGATGCTCCGGATTGCCGCTTCCGTCGTTGATAATCAGGATTTCGCTGGGACCGGCGATCATGTCGATACCGCACTGTCCAAACACCTGACCCTTGGCGACTGCGACGTAGATGTTGCCGGGGCCAACGATCTTGTCCACCCGGGGCACCGTTTGCGTGCCATAGGCCATGGCGGCAATCGCCTGGGCGCCACCCATCTTGAAGATGCGCCCCACGCCGCAGATATCGGCGGCAACCAGCACGTGCGGATTGATTTCGCCATGCGGCATGGGGACCGCCATGACGATATCCTCCACGCCGGCGACCTGGGCCGGAATGGCGCACATAATAACAGAGGAGGGATAGGCCGCCTTGCCGCCCGGTACGTACAATCCAACCCGATCCAGCGGAGTAACCTTGGAGCCGAGCAACACATCCGGATCGTCCGTGGAAATCCAGGTCTCGGTCTTTTGCTTCTCATGAAAATCAAAGACCCGTTCCGCCGCCAGTTCCAGACTTTCCTTTTCCTCGTCCGTCACCTTCTTGTAGGCGTCTTCGATTTCCGCATCCGAAACTTCCAGCGTTTCCGGCGTCAGGTCCAGATGATCGAACTTTTTGGTCAGCTCAAGCAGCGCCTCATCGCCGCGCTTGCGCACCGAATCGATAATCTCCCGCACCGTGCCGGCAACTTCTTCCTGGGCAAAAGCCCCGCGATTTACGATCCTCTCCAGCGATTCCTCAAACCGGGAGTCATCAAAACGCAAGGTTTGAATTACAGCCATTCTTCTCCTCCTTGATAATCCAGATTCCCTTCCCTCTCGGGAAAAAGGGGACAAAATATTCACGCATTTTTTCAATATATGAATTTATCTATGCTTTTGTCGCTGGCAGGCGCTTGCCATATCGCCCAAGGGAACTCCCCCAAAAAATAACCGGCGACTATCTGCATTTTCCAGCATACTCAATCCGGAAGAAAAGCGCCAAATAAAAAAGGCAACCTGCGATAAACATGCCACATGTTGCCCGATATGCTCATCATCGCTTCGCTTGCCTTGGGATATGCCCAGGGAAATGTTTTTCCTTCCAGCACACCCGCAAGCG
>JAILGY010000187.1:0-3330 GCA_024696325.1 bacterium
TTTGCCGACAATATCCGCACTGGCGTTTTCTCCGGCGAAGTGCCGTCGGCCGTTATCATGACGATCTATGCGCTGTGTCTGTGCGGTTTCGCCAAGGCCGCCATCATGCCCTTCCACGGTTGGCTGCCGTCGGCGATGGTAGCGCCCACGCCGGTCAGTGCGCTGCTGCACGCGGTGGCGGTCGTCAAAGTTGGTGTTTTTTCCCTAAGCCGGGTCATGCTTTACCTGTTCGGGGTGGAAACCATGAGCCGCCTCTGTCTGGGCACTGTCACGGTCTGGATCGTTTCTGTCACGATAGTCGTTGCCTCGCTGGTGGCGCTCACCAAGGACAACCTCAAGGAGCGGCTGGCCTATTCCACCATCAGCCAGCTCTCCTACATCATTCTGGGCGTAGCCTTGCTGACCCCCGAGGGGATCTGCGGGGGACTTATTCACATCGTCAACCACGCGGTTTCGAAGATCACGCTGTTCTTCTGCGCGGGTGCGATTTATGTCGCCAGCCGCAAGAAAAACATTTCCGAATTTGACGGCCTGGGGCGGGTCATGCCCTTTACCTTTGCGGCCTTTGGCATTGCCTCCCTCAGCATGATCGGCGCGCCGCCGGCGGCGGGGTTCATCACCAAGTGGTATCTGTTTCTGGGATCGATGAGCGCGGCTCAATACGGCGTCATGGCGGTGTTGATAATCAGCACCCTGCTGAATATCGGCTACTTCGCCCCGGTGGTGTACCGGGCGGTGTTCGCCGTTCCCGCTCCGGAAGACAAAAATATCCGCGAAGCGCCGCGCATGATGCTGATCCCGCTGTGCGTGACGGCATGTCTCTCGGTGCTTCTTGGAATTTTCCCGAAATTCTTCATGACCCTTGTCGAGGGAGCGTTGAAATAACTCGCAACTGAGTTGCCAACAAAGTTGTAAGAGTATTTTTTTATACAGCTAAACAGTTAAAATCATTAAGCCATTTGTCTTATATGCCCCTATGTGTACGATATACAGCTTGACTTACCGTGCATATAAGGGCATATGTTTTTGTATCAGGGCAAGCGTTTAGGTATATGCGATGGCATATAGGAACGGGGAGTCAAAATGGCTGATGAAAAGACCGGCAAGCCAGATGAGGTGGAGAGTGGCGAGGGCGTAGTGAATCCCACCGATAATCCATCTGGAGAGGGCAAGGGAAAAGGCCGGGCCATTATCCGGGGCATTGGCGGCAAGCTGTCCGATGTGAAGTGCAGAAATGCCAAATGTCCACCGGGGAAGCGGCGGATTGTTCTGAGCGACGGCGACCACCTGCAACTGCTTGTCACAGACACGGGGCATAAACGCTGGGAGGTTCAACTTCGCAGGGACGGGAAAAGCCGTTTATTCGGTCTGGGCAGTTATTCCGGGCACAACGGGTTGGCGGATGCACGTCGAAAACGCGATGAACTGTTGGCGCAGATAGAACGCGGTCTGGATCCGGTTGAGGTGAAGCGTCAGCAAAAGGCCGCGCGAATTGCTAACCAAAGAACATTCGCCGATGTTGCCCTCGAATGGTACGAAATTGACTCCCAAAAATATACACAAGTCACACTGCTTTGGCGGAAGCGGATGGTTGACAGGCTGATTGAAGTCCTGGGAAAGCTTCCCATAAAAAAAATACGGCGCGAAGATCTGATAAGGGCGTTTCAACCGCTGGCTGTCCATCCGCATGCGTGTAGAAAGACCGCGACGATTTGCCAGAAAATATTCAAGTACGCAATGTTAAAAGACTACCGGCTTGACGATCCATCCATATTGATCAAGGAATCGGCGCTGGGAATCGTTCCCCCTATGCCGGAAACAAAGCACCATGCGTCCATTATTGAGGCCGATGAACTGGGGAGACTGTTGGCGGATATTGACCGTTACGAAGGCGAAACCGGGATCGTGGGCCGCTATCTGCAACTGTTGCCACATTTTTTCACAAGGCCGTCGGAATTGCGAGAGGCCCTCTGGCAGGAATTCCGTCTTGAAGGTGATGATCCGCTCTGGATCGTACCAAAAGAGCGCACGAAAACACGGCGGGAGCACCTTGTCCCATTATCCAAACAGGCGGTGAAAATGCTGGAATCCTTGCGGGAATTTGACCGGCAGGTTTTTGGCGAGTTCGGAGAATGTCCATTCCTTTTCCCGTCAGTAAAGCGCGGGCGGCTTGCCTGCGTTAGCGACACGGGCTGCTTAAAGGCGCTTCAAATGCTCCGTCCGGGACTGACGCTCCACGGTTTTCGGTCCACGGCGACCACGTGGTTGCACCGGGGAAAGATATGCCCTGAAGCGTCCACACTGGCGATCGAATATCAGATCGGGCACTCACTCCCCAGGATGGCACGTTTCAGTTACGACAAAAATGACTTTCTGGATGAACGGCGGCTTTTAATGCAGGCCTGGAGCGATTTTTTGGACAACTTGAAGGCGCAGGCGATAGAGGCCAATATGGGCTAGCATATCCAATCCATTACACCAAAATGATGATAATAGCGATTATCGTAACGTTCCCCGCATTCTGTACGACACCAATCGGGGCAGCAATGGGCAGTTTAAAATAATTTTTTTTCGGATTCTCATGAACTTGAACAGGATTACTTTTAAATTTCGCACAGATGCTTTTGCGTCAAAGAGGAAAATTTTCAATCGTTTCGTTTTTCATGCGCCATTGGGCAAGTGCGAAGAAAAGAGGCGTATACGACAAAAACGGTACTATTTTCTCTCTATTCAAAAATGAATATATAAACATAATTTTAGATATCCATGATTGAAATGAACGATTTTACATTATTGATTGCGGATTTATGATTGAACAAGCGATAGATATTTTATCAGAAAAGGAAATAGTCATTTTTGCATATGTAAAAAACCTCTTGCAGTCCCACAACGGAAGGGTATAGCCTATGCGTATGTTGGCGGCAAACAGTGATTCATAACATTTTTAAAGGAGGTTTCGGATGGCGGAAAAGGTTCAAGAGACAAACAAATCTGAATTCGTGCGGGCCAAAGGGCTTGCTGAAGAGCTGCAAGTCCACGTCAGTACGATCTGGCGCTGGTGCGACGAAGGGCGGTTGCCAAAACCGGTCAAATTCGCGCCGCGATGCTCGCTTTTTAACCGGCGCGAGGTGATGGAGGCGATCGCGAAAACGGGCCGGGCTGCATGAACACTTAACAAGAAGGAGGCGAAACCGATGGAACAATGGGAAGAAAGATTGAGAGAGCGGATGGAAGAAGAGATCCGGGAGGAACTGGAAGAAGAAAATGAGAAAGCCTGGGAGCGGTTGGAAGAAAAAGAGAGAGAACGGCTGGAAGAAAAAATCCGGGAGG
>JAILGY010000120.1:0-5794 GCA_024696325.1 bacterium
GCGCGCGCCGTGCTTTTCCGCATCGGCAATCAGTTCCCCAAGCCAGGCGGTCTTGCCCGGTTCCGGCAGGGGCGTGATGGCGCAGCCCTCATCCCAGGGCATGCCCGGCTTCAGCGCATTGACCGCCTGGGAAAACTTTTCCACAAAGGCTTCCGCGATCTGTTTGTGGACAAAAATGATTTTGAGCGCGGTACAGCGCTGGCCGTTGTACGAAAGCGCTCCCAGCACACATTCCTTGACGGTTGCCTCCAGATCGGCATCCGGCAGAATGATGGCCGGATTTTTGGCCTCCAGCCCCAGCACCGAGCGCAGCCGGTGGGGCTTGGGATGCTGTTTTTTGAGGATGTCGGCCACCCGGCTGCTACCGATGAAGGCCAGCACATCCACCTGCCCCGAAGCCATCAGCGGGCCGATCACCTTCGCGCCATCGCCGTAGACCGTGTTCACCACGCCGGGCGGAAAGGCCTCGCAAAACAGCTCCAGCAGCGGCTTATGCAGCAGCACGCCCAGCTTGGGCGGCTTGAAGATCACCGTGTTACCCATGATGAGCGCCGGGATCAGGGTCGTAAAGGTCTCGTTGAGCGGATAGTTGAAGGGCCCCATGCACAGCACCACGCCCAGCGGCGCGCGGCGGATCTGCCCGAACACGCCCTCCTCGATCACGAAACGGGAGGAGACGCGGTCAAGATTTTTCAGTGCGTCGATGGTCGCGACGATATAGTCGATGGTGCGATCAAACTCCTTGCGGGCGTCTTTCAGGGTCTTGCCAATCTCCCACATCAGGAGACGCACCACCTCGTCGCGGCGCTCCTTCATGCGCGCAGCAAAGTTTCCTATCCGCCGGAGCCGCTCCTCCACCCCGCAGGTGGGCCACTCGCCCCGGCCGTTGTCATAGGCGTTCCGGGCTGCCTCCAGCGCTTCCAGCGCCTCGTGCTCCGTCAAAAGCGGATAGCGACCGATACGGCTTCCCTCCTGCGATGCCATCCCGATGGGTGAAATCACATCCTGGAAATCGCCCCGCCAGACGCGGAGCTCGCCATTCACCAGATATTCGCGCTGATCCACAAATTCCGGCAGACGGAATTCTTCCGGGACATCCTCCATCCGTGCCGGAAAAAGATTTTTCATCCCTTCCATAGCTTTCCTTTCCTTTTTGTACTTCTTTTGTAAAAAGCGCCGTTCACAGCAGTTCCGGCGGAAAGGCCACGACATCGTCGATGGAAGAGCTGTCGGTCAGCAGCATGATCAGGCGATCGATGCCCAGCGCGATGCCGGCCGCATTTGGCATGGCGGCCAGTTCCTCCAGAAATTTCTCCGGCAGCGGATAAGGCGTCTGCCCGCCGGAACGCCTCAACCGCTCCTCATCTTCAAAACGGCGACGCTGCTCCTGCGAGTCCGTCAGTTCGGAAAAGCCGTTGGCCAGCTCCATACCCAGAATATAGAGTTCGAAACGCTCGGCAAAACGCGGATCGCTCGCCTTCCGGCGAGCCAGCGCCGCCTTTTCCGCCGGATAGTCATACAACAGCGTGGGCCGCAACATTCCCAGACGCGGCTCGATTTCCACCCCCATGATCGCGTCGAAACGTTCCTCTTCCAAAGCCTCCTCCAGCGAACAGGAGGCGTACGAGTCAAAGGCGTCCGCCACTGAAAGCCGCTCCCAGGGCGGCATCAGATTGATTCTCCGTCCCCGCCAGGTCAGCTCAAGCTCGGGAAGCAGCGCCGCCAACAGATCCTCGCAGTCGCGCATCTGGCGACGATAGTCGGCACCGGCCTCGTACCACTCCAGCAGGGTAAACTCCGGCAGATGACGGTTGCCCCGCTCTTCCTGCCGAAAGCAGTGGCATATCTGGAAGAGCTTCGGATAGCCCGCGGCCAGCAGCCGCTTCATGCACAGTTCCGGCGAGGTTTGCAGACACCAGGCGCCGGATGCGAGCGGCACAATATAGGCCTCCGGCGCGTTGGACGGAATGCGCTGCGGCGTCTCCACCTCCAGAAATCCGCGGGAAGTAAAAAAATCCCGGATGCTTTGCAGAATCCGGGCACGGTTCCACAGGGTCGGCTGTTTGCGGGCCAGAGGCCAGCAGCCTTCCGTTTTATTCTTTGACGCGGGTGACATACTCGCCCGTACGGGTGTCAATCTGGATCATCTCGCCCTCTTCGACGAAGGAGGGCACCTGCAGGGTGTAGCCGGATTCGACAGTGGCCGGTTTGCTGTTGCCGGCGGCGGTATCACCCTTGATCCACGGATCGGCTTTGACGATGCGCAGATTCACGAAGTTGGGCAGCGTAACGCCGATGCCCTGCCCGTTGAAAGTCAGGATCTTCACTTCCATGTTGTCGATGAGGAAGAAGTGATCGTCGCCCAGGGTCTCTTCAGAAAGGGTGATCTGCTCGTAGCTCTGCTGATCCATGAAGACATAGCCGCTTTCATCCTTGTAGAGGAACTGCATGGAGCGGTCTTCCAGATTGGCTTCGTCGAAAGTTTCGCCGGAGCGGTAGGTGCGGTCGTAAATATTGCCGTTGAGCATGTTGCGCATCTTGCACTTGTAGAGCGCCTGCCCCTTGCCGGGCTTGGTGAAATCGAACTGAATAATAACGTAGGGCTCACCCTCGATCATGAGTTTGAGACCTTTGCGCAAATCGGAACAGGTGTACATGAGTTCTCCTTTTTAAAGGGTTGGATGTGAAAACTACGCGCCCCGGATGCCAGGAACCGCCAATTTCGTAAAAAAGCATTAGAATTTATGAGATCCTGGGGCGCTTTGTCAATGCAGCTTCCGCGTTTATGGCATGCCCCAGCCTTCGCCGTTGGGGCCGCAGGTCAGCACCTCGGGGCCGTTTTCGGTTATGGCTACGGTATGTTCGAAATGCGCACTGGGCAAACCGTCGCGCGACACAATCGTCCAATGGTCGGAAAGCTGGCGAATATCCCTGCCGCCGCGGTTGATCATCGGCTCGATGGCGATTACCAGTCCCGGCTTGATGTGAAAGTCGGGCAGCGTGTTGGTGAAGTAGTTGGGGACCTGGGGCCGCTCCCACATCTCGGTGCCGATGCCGTGCCCCACCAGATCCTCGATGACCGAAAAGCCGGCGGCTTCGGCATGCCGCTGCATCTTGCGGGCGATATGACGCCAGCGGGTCTTCTCCTTCAACTGCTGGATGGCAATGCGCAGGCAGTTTTCGGTGACTTCCAGCAATTTGCGTTTTTCAGCGTTGATGTCACCGACCGGATAGGTGCAGGCAGCGTCGGCGCACCAGCCTTTCAGACGCAGGCCGATGTCGATGCTGACGATGTCGCCTTCGGCCAGCTTGCGGGTAGCGGAGGGAATGCCGTGGACGACTTCCTCGTTGATGGAGATACAGCTGGAAGCGGGAAACGGCACTTTGCCCGGCACACCCTTGAACAGCGGTTCGGCATGATGGGACACAATGAAATCCTCAATCGCGCGGTCAATTTCCTGTGTGGTGACGCCCGGCCGGATCATCTCCCTGCCGGCCTGATGGGTTTCCCACAACAGCCTTCCCGCGCTGCGCATCAACGCAATTTCCTGTTCATTTTTGAGAGCCATGAATCTTTCCTTTGCGATAAAAAGAAAAAAAAATCAAAGACGCTTCTCCTGAAAGCAGACGGAGGGAAATCCCCTTTCAAGCCCCCGGAGAACGCCCTGCGAAAAAGTCGTTTGAAGCACCACCTCCGAACGAATAAAATTAGCCGCTGCGGCTATCATGTTCAATGCAAAAGCGCCCGAAAAACGTGAAAAGAAAGATTTCCTCTCCTTAAGCCATAAAAAAACGGTTTCATCATGGATGAAGAAAAGACGCTTTCTCCCTTTGCCGATTTATCCCGTTTCCCCACGGACAGCGGCGTTTACCTGATGAAGGACGAACAGGGCCTGGTACTGTACGTCGGCAAGGCAAAAAACCTGCGCGCCCGCCTGCGCAACTATCAGGGCGAAGGTGACGGCCGACAGCACATCCGCTTTCTGGTGCGCAAAGTCCACTCCATCGAAACCATCATCACCGACAGCGAAAAGGAAGCGCTGCTGCTGGAGAACACCCTGATCAAGAAGCATCATCCCCGCTTCAACATCCGGCTGCGCGACGACAAGACCTATGTGTCGCTGCGGATGGATCCGCGCGAGGATTTCCCCTTCCTGCAGCTGGTGCGGCGGGTCAAAAAGGACGGCGCGCGCTACTTTGGGCCCTTCCCCTCGGGAGGCGCGGTGAAGGAGACTCTCAAGCGCATCCACCGGTTATTTCCCCTGCGCCACTTTCCGGCAAAGTACTGCGAGCGGCGCGGACGCCCCTGCCTCTACCACCAGATCGGCCAGTGCTGCGCACCCTGCGCGGGACTCGTCAGCCGTGAGGAGTACCGGCAGCTTGCGGAAGGTGCGCTGGCCTTCCTGGCCGGAGACATCGGCGAGGCGACAGGGCGTCTGCGGGAACGGATGAAACGCGCAGCGGCGGCCTTGCGCTTTGAGGAAGCGGCCTCGCTGCGCGATCAGATTCTGGCGCTGGAGGCGACCACCGAGCGCCAGAAGGTGGCTGAAACCGGCTCTCAGGATCTGGACGTGGCCGGTTTGCAGCTGGAAGGAGGCGAAGCGGTCATCACGATGCTGTTCGTCCGCGGCGGCCAGATGGTGGGAAGACGGGATTTCTCCCAGGAATGGATTCTGGACAGGGACGAACTGCTGATGGCCTTTTTACAGCAGTACTACGAGAGCGGCGTTCCGGTGCCGGATCGGGTGCTGCTCCCCTTCCTGCCGGAAGGAGCGGCCTCGCTGGAAGAGTGGCTGGGCGAAAAGAAGGGACGTAAGGTGCGGGTGCTGGCCCCGCAGCGCGGAGACGCGGCGGGGCTGGTGCGGCTCGCGGAGCGCAACGCCTCGGAAGCTGTCCGGACGCGGGGCAGCCGCCGGGAAGCACGGGAACGGGTGCTCACCGACATCAGGACAGCCCTTTCCTGCCGCCGCCTGCCCTTACGCATGGAATGCTTCGACATCTCCCACTTTCAGGGCAGCGAAACCGTGGGCAGCATGGCAGTCTTTCGCGAGGGCGAGGCGGCCCACGGCGAATACCGTCACTACCGCGTCAAAACCGTCAGCGGACCGGACGATTTCGCCTCGCTGGCGGAAGTGCTGCGCAGACGGCTGGAACGCGGCATCCGCGAGGAGAACCTGCCGGACTTCATTCTGGTGGACGGCGGCCGCGGCCAGCTTTCCTCGGTGATGCCCGTCGTGGAGGAGCTGGGGCTGGAAAAACGCATCGACGTGGTGGGCATCGCCAAGGATCGGGTTACAGCCGCGCCGCGCGCGGACACGATCGAGCACAAAGGAGAGCGTTTCTTCCTCCCCGGTGAAAGCGAGCCACGGCTGCTGCCGGAAGGTTCTCCCGCGCTCTTCATGCTGGAACGCCTGCGCAACGAGGCGCACCGTTTCGCCATCGAACAGCATCGCCGGAAACGCGGCAAGGCCGCGCTGGTTTCGGAGCTGGACGCAATTGCCGGTATCGGCCCGAAACGGCGCAAGGCCCTTCTGCAGCGCTTTGGCAGCGTCGCGGGCGTCCGTGCGGCATCATTCGAAGAACTGCGGGAAATCTTGCCGGAGACGGTGGCGGCAGCCATTAAGAACTCTTCCGAAAAACGCGGATGATGAAGACATGAAGCTTTGCTTTGAGGATCGGCGTGGGGGTGGTATATAACAAAGAAAGAACAAGGCCCCCTCTCAGAGGGGGCTGGCACGGCGAAAGCCGTGACTGGGGGAGTCGGAGAACCTCAAATTCCCTCCGTTAGCCCTAC
>JAILGY010000220.1:0-3762 GCA_024696325.1 bacterium
CGCACACTCTCCTTCGCTGTAGAGGCGCTTTTCCCGTTTTATGCACAGGACTTCGTTCGTGCCGGTCTTTTCCAGGCAGAGCCAGGTGTTGCCCGGCTTTGGCGGGTTTGACGACAGGACGGCGGGTTGGTCGCCCAGGGAGAAGCTACAGGTTTCTCCGGGCATTACGTCGGTTTCGGTGCAGTGTTTCCTGCCCTTGCCGGGCAGGGGGTACACTTGGGGTACGCAGTCCGGGAGCTTGTTGGCATCCTTGTCGGGAAGGTCGGCGCGGGAGGGAGAACAGGTATAGGCCATGCCCTGTTCATTGCTTTCTTCCGGGAAACTGACATCGAATTCATTGGTGATGCCGATGTTCCACACGCAGGCGTCGCTTTTGACTGGCTTCCCCGCCTTGAAGCGGATGCACTTGCTTTCGCCGCCGCTGCCGGTTCCGGTGAGTGCCAGGGCGGAGGACGGCAGGACGAACAGGGAGAACAGGACAAACAGGGCCGGGACCGGGAAAAGGGAAGATGTTTTCGGATGTTTCATGGAGATATCCTTTCGAATTTTTTATGTTTTCTACCAGTCTCCGCCGGAGCCGCCTCCACCGAAATGCCCGCCTCCGCCGCTGTAGCCTCCGGAACTGGATTTTGAACTGCGGCTTGAGCCTCCGGAGGATCTGCCCGATTTGCCGGAACGGGAACCCGACGATCTGCCCGACGGGGGAGATTCCCTGTCAATACGGGTGAGCCAGCGCGCAAAAAGAATGTACAGGATGGCTCCCGCCACGCCCACAATCACGGCGGCAAGCGGTCCCAGATCCACGCCAAGCGCGATGCCCGAGAAGGCGAGTCCGACAATGGGGGCGGTGATGAAGCGCCGGATGCCGTAGGCGGCTTCGATGGCCCAGACGATAAAGAAAGGCACTACCACGCTCACCACTATACACAGCACAATAAGTCCATAGATAAAGATGTTTTCAAGCAGTCCGCCTTCAATCTCCTTCCTGTCCTCGGCCAGCAGCTTTTTCAATGTCTGCTCGTCGGCGGTCAGGCGTTGCTCCATGCCGTCCAGGGCCTGGCTGATGCCGAGCGCGTAGTTGTTCTTGCGGAAGTTGGGCGGAAAGGCGTCACGCTGGATACGAGTCAGGGAAACATCGGTGAGCACACTTTCCAGACCGCGTCCGGTGAACGTATGGAATTTGCGGTCCTTTACGGCTATTAGCATCAGCAGGCCGTTATCCTTGCCCGCTTCGCCCAGCTGCCACTTTTCGGCGATTTTCATGCCGTAATCGAAGATGGGCATGCCGTCGGTGCTGTCAACGGTGACCACCGCCGCCTGCATCAGCCGGCGCTGATGCAGGTCGCGCAGGCGCTGTTCCAGATTCTTTTGCTCTTCATCCTTGAGAACGTTGGCGGTATCCAGTACCGCGGCCGAGCCGATGTCCAGGCTCTCCAGCGGCAGAGCAGGGGCGGGACACGGGGCCATGACTGCCCATAGCGCCATCAGGACGAGGAAAAGGTGTCCGCGCCTTCCAGCCGGCCGCAGCGAACCGGAATGGAACCGGGAACGGGGGCTCAAGCTCTGGATGAGCATGGTTTTCCTCCTTTGAAAAAGGGTGAGTACAAGTTCCGATCGCGTGAAACAGAGCACGAATCAGTTTGTGAGGACAAAGCCCGGGGCCATAATGAAACGTCCGCCATCGTCGCTTTCATCGTCCTGCGGCATCCAGCACCGTTCCGTACCCGATTTTGGTTGCGCGCAAATGGCCTGTACCGGTACGTCCAGGGGCTGGTAGTGGGTAAAGGTAAGGGCCTCGCCCGTATTCAACCAGTGGCTTGCCGTGACCTTGCCCGGCCTGAAGCCCTCATTGCTCCAGTCCAGCGCTCTGAATGTCAGGATGAGGGGCTCTTTGGCCTCCAGTGTGACGGGAGTCTTCCCTTCAACCGGAGGCGCGTGCCGCACCTCCACGAGAACTGGCACGGACTGGCCGAAAGTCCCGTCCTGTTCCCCGGCGATTGCCGTCGGGGTGGAAAGGCAAAGAAATGCGATAGACAGTGCCAGGGCGCGGAGAAAAGAACGGGAGTGGGCACAATTCAGGACATACTGTGACTGCATGGTTTCCTCCCTGAAAATGGATTGCGTTCGCCTGATTTTTACAAGATCGAAAAAGGACAGGAGGCTTTTCAAGGTTGCGCGCCGTCTTGCAGCAGACGCACAATCTTTGGGCCTTCCTTCTGGCCCTCGGAACGGTAGCCAACGCGGACGCTTTCCTGCGCGTGCCCCAGGGCGTCACGGCCGTCGTTGTCCTTCAGGCTTTTGTCCGCTCCTGCGTCCAGAAGCAGGCGTACCACTGCAAGGCTGTTGTACGCCGCCGCCCGCATGAGGGCGGTTCTTCCTTCATCGTTGCGGGCGTTCACTTCGGAGCCTGCGGCCAGGAGGGCCTGGACCGTTCCACTGTGGCGGTTGTTTTCCGAGGCCAGCATCAGTGCCGTGTCGCCGTCCGAACGCTGTGCCTTCGGATCTGCTCCTGCGGAAAGCAGGGCCTGGACTACGTTCTCCCTGCCGTCCATGGATGCCGCCATGAGCGCTGTCCAGCCGTCCTGCGTGTGGGCGTTGACATCCGCGCCCGCGGCCAGAAGCGCCTGAATCACGGGGAGATTCGTATCTGCCGTCCAGGCCAGGGCCAGCATGAGCGCCGTTTCGCCTTCGCTGTTGTGGGCGTTGACGTCCGCGCCCGCTTTCAGCAAGGCTCGTATCCCTGGAATGTTGTTGTGTTTTGCCGCCCGCATGAGTGCCGACATCTCGCCTCTCCCATCAGGATCCGCCTTGGCGTTGGGGTTCGCTCCGGCTTTCAGACTTTTTTCGATTGCCGCCGCCGTGCCCTTGCCGCACAGCCGGACGAATTCCGCATCCGGCATGGCCGCCGCCGCTGCGATGGCTGAAAGGCAGAATACCGCCAGCGCCGTGCAGAAAGAAAAAAAGGCGGAGAATCTGTGTTGGTGAAACATGGCTCAAGTCCTTTCTTGTCACTTCTGTCCATCGCCTGGGCGCATATGGGGGTCGCCCCGGCGATGGACAATGCGCAATTTTCACTGGTTTTTCTGCGGCTCTTTCTGTTTGGCTCCGTCTTGCAGCAGGCGGACGATCGCCGCGCTGTCCTCACCGGAAATTTCCTCCTCTTCGGAGGGATGCTGGGCATGCCACAGCGCATCGTGGCCGTTTTCGTCCTGAATCTGCGCGTTGGCGCCTGAGGAAAGCAGCACCCTGACCGCCTCGATCCTGGCACACTCCGCCGCCGTCATCAGCGCGGTTTGCCCCTCCTTGTTTTTGGCGTTCACGTCCGCGCCTGCGACCAGCAGCGCTTTCACCACTTCCGGATTGGAGTTGCCCATCGCCGCCATCATCAGCGCCGTATAACCATCATCATTGATGGCATTGACATCCGCTCTGCCTTTCAGCAGAGCTCTCACCACTTCCGGATTGGGGTTGCCCATCGCCGCCATCATCAGCGCCGTTTCGCCGCTGTCGGTTCTGACATCTGGTTTTGAACCCGCAGAAAGCAGTTCCTGGATTACTTCTGGATTGGCATTTTCCGAGGCGGCACACATCAGCGCCGTTCTGTCATCCTCGTCCCTGGCACGGAGATTTGAACCGCTTTTCAAAGCCTGCCGCACCATTTCGGGCGTGCCTTCCTTGCACAGATCGATAAAATCCTCATCGGAAAGCTTCTCGTCCCGCAGCAGGGGAACACAGGCGGAGGCGTCCACATCCTTTTCGGGA
>JAILGY010000221.1:0-4080 GCA_024696325.1 bacterium
CGCACACTCTCCTTCGCTGTAGAGGCGCTTTTCCCGTTTTATGCACAGGACTTCGTTCGTGCCGGTCTTTTCCAGGCAGAGCCAGGTGTTGCCCGGCTTTGGCGGGTTTGACGACAGGACGGCGGGTTGGTCGCCCAGGGAAAAGCTACAGGTTTCTCCGGGCATTACGTCGGTTTCGGTGCAGTGTTTCCTGCCCTTGCCGGGCAGGGGATACACTTGGGGCACACAATCCGGGAGTTTGTTGGCCTCTTCGTCGGGAAGGTCGGCGCGGGAGGGAGAACAGGTATAGGCCATGCCCTGTTGGCCGCTTTCATCAGAAAAGCCGACATCGAATTCGTTGGTGATGCCGATGTTCCACACGCAGGCGCCGCTTTTAACCGGCTTCCCCGCCTTGAAGCGGATGCACTTGCTTTCGCCGCCGCTGCCGGTTCCGGTCAGCGCCGGGGCGGGGGACGGCGGAACGAGCAAGGCAAGCAGGACGAACAGCGCCGGAGCCGGGAAAAGGGAAGATATTTTCGAGTGTTTCATGGTGATATCCTTTCGAGTTTTTTATGTTTTCTACCAGCCTCCGCCGGAGCCGCCTCCGCCGAAATGTCCGCCTCCGCCGCTGTAGCCTCCGGAACTGGATTTCGAACTGCGGCTTGAGCCTCCGGAGGATCGGCCTGATCTTCCGGAACGGGAACCCGACGATCTGTCTGACGCGGGAGATTCCCTGTCAATACGGGTGAGCCAGCGCGCAAAGAGAATGTACAGGATGGTTCCCGCCACGCCCACAATCACGGCGGCAAGCGGTCCCAGATCCACGCCAAGCGCGATGCCCGAGAAGGTGAGTCCGACAATGGGGGCGGTTATGAAGCGTCGGATGCCGTAGGCGGCTTCGATGGCCCAGACGATCAGGAAAGGCACTACCACGCTCACCACTATACACAGCACAATAAGTCCATAGATAAAGATGTTTTCAAGCAGTCCGCCTTCAATCTCCTTCTTGTCTTCGGCCAGCAGTTTTTTCAGGGTCTGTTCGTCGGCGGTCAGGCGTTTCTCCATGCCGTCCAAAGCCTGGCTGATGCCGAGCGCGTAGTTGTTCTTGCGGAAGTTGGGCGGAAAGGCGTCACGCTGGATACGGGTCAGCGAAACATCGGTGAGCACACTTTCCAGGCCGCGTCCGGTAAAGGTATGGAAATTGCGGTCCTTCACGGCTATCAGTATCAGCAGGCCGTTGTCCTTGCCCGCTTCGCCCAGCTGCCACTTTTCGGCGATTTTCATGCCGTAGTCGAAGATGGGCATGCCGTCGGTGCTGTCAACGGTGACCACCGCCGCCTGCATCAGCCGGCGCTGATGCATGTCGCGCAGGCGCTGTTCCAGATTCTTTTGCTCTTCATCCTTGAGAACTCCGGCGGTATCCAATACCGCGGCCGAGCCGATGTCCAGGCTCTCCAGAGGCAGAGCAGGGGCGGAACACGGTGCCATGACTGCCCATAGCACCATCAGAGTGAGGAAAAGATATCCGAGCTTTTCGGCCGGCCGCAGAGAACCGGAATGGAACCGGAAACAGGGGCTCAAACTCTGGATGAGCATGGTTTTCCTCCTTTAAAAAAAGGTGAGTACAGCGTGGAACAGGGCACAAATCAGTTCGTGAGGACAAAGCCCGGGGCCATAATGAAACGTCCGCCATCGTCGCTTTCATCGTCCTGTGGCATCCAGCACCGTTCCGGACCCGATTTTGGTTGCGCGCAAATGGCCTGCACCGGTACGTCCAGGGGCTGGTAGTGGGTAAAGGTAAGGGCTTCGCCCGTATTCAGCCGGTGGCTTGCCGTGACCTTGCCCGGCCTGAAGCCCTCATTGCTCCAGTCCAGCGCTCTGAAGGTCAGGATGAGGGGCACTTTGGCTTCCAGTGTGACGGGAGTCTTCCCTTCAACCGGAAGCGCGTGCCGCACCTCCACGAGAACTGGTACGGACTGGCCTGAAGTCCCGTCCTGTTCTCCGGCGATTGCTGTCGGGGCGGAAAGGCAAAGAAATGCGGCAGACAGTGCCAGGGCGCGGAGAAAAGAACGGGAGCGGGCACAATTCAGGACATACTGTGACTGCATGGTTTCCTCCCTGAAAATGGATTGTGTTCACCTAGTTTTTTACAAGATCGAAAAAGGACAGGAGGCTTTTCAAGGTTGCGCGCCGTCTTGCAACAGACGCACAATCTTCGGTCCTTCTTCCTGACCCTCGGAACGGTAGCCGGCGCGGACGCTTTCCTGCGCGTGCCCCAGGGCGTCGCGGCCGTCGTTATCCTTCAGGCTTTTGTCCGCTCCTGCGTCCAGAAGCAGGCGCACCACGGCAAGGCTGTTGTACGCCGCTGCCCGCATGAGGGCAGTTCTTCCTTCATCGTTGCGGGCGTTCACTTCGGAGCCTGCGGCCAGGAGTGCCCGGACCGTTCCACTGTGGCGGTTGTTTTCCGAAGCCAGCGTCAGTGCTGTATCGCCGTCCGAACGCTGTGCCTTCGGATCCGCTCCTGCGGAAAGCAGAGCCTGGACCACGTTCTCCCTGCCGTCCATGGATGCCGCCATGAGCGCTGTCCAGCCGTCCTGCGTGTGGGCGTTGACATCCGCGCCCGCGGCCAGAAGCGCCTGAATCACGGGGAGATTCGTATCCGCCGTCCAGGTCAGGGCCAGCATGAGCGCCGTTTCGCCTTCGCTGTTGTGGGCGTTGACGTCCGCGCCCGCTTTCAGCAAGGCTCGCATTCCGGGAATGTTGTTGTGCTTTGCCGCCATCATGAGGGCCGACATTTCGCCTCTTCCGTCAGGATCCGCCTTGGCGTTGGGGTTCGCTCCAGCTTTCAGACTTTTTTCGATTGCCGCCGCCGTGCCCTTGCCGCACAGCCGGACGAACTCCGCATCCGGCATGGCCGCCGCCGCTGCGATGGCTGAAAGGCAGAATACCGCCAGTGCCGTGCAGAAAGAAAAAAAGGTGGGGAATCTGTATTGGTGAAACATGGCTCAAGTCCTTTCCTGTTCCTTCTGTCCATCGCCTGGGCGCATATGGGGGCCGCCCCGGCGATGGACAATGCGCAATTTTCACTGGTTTTTCTGCGGCTCTTTCTGTTTTGCTCCGTCTTGCAGCAGGCGGACAACCGCCGCGCTGTCCTCGCCGGAAAATTCCTCCTCTTCGGAGGGAGACTGGGCGTACCACAGGGCATCATGGCCGTTTTCGTCCTGAATCTGCGCGTTGGCACCTGCGGAAAGCAGCGCCCTGACCGCCTCGATCCTAGCGCACTCCGCCGCCATCATCAGCGCGGTTTGCCCCTCCTTGTTTTGGGCGTTCACGTCCGCACCTTTGGAAAGCAGGATTTTGACCGCTTCGGCATTGCCGCTTCCTGCCGCGCACATCAGTGCTGTCCAGCAGTCGTTACTCTTTGCCTTCGGGTCCGTTCCCGCCTCCAGCAGCGCCTTGAGCATTTCGGCGTTGTTCTTCTGCGCCGCGTACATCAGGGCCGTCCAGCCCGCCGCAGTGTGGGCAAAGGGATCCGCCTCGGTTTGGGCGTTAACGTCCGCACCGGCGGCCAGAAGCGCCTTGAGCACTTCGGGATTGTCATTTTCATCCGCCGCCCATATCAGTGCCGTCCGCCCAAACTGTCCTTTGGCGTTGATGTCCGTGCCCGCGGAAAGCAGTATTTTGATGACCTCGGGATTGACATTGGATGCCGCCGCCTTCATCAGTACCGAGTCTCCGTAATCATCGGTTCTGGCGTTCGGATTTGCACCCGCTGCCAGAAGTGTTTTGATGACTTCAGGATTGGCGTTGAACTGTGCCGCATACATCAGCGCCGTTTCGCCGTTGGCAGTTCTTGTATCCGGGCTTGCACCCGCGGACAACAGCTCGTGGATCACTCCGGGATTGGTGTTCTCCCAGGCCGCCCACATCAGCGCTGTCCGGGCGTCGTCGTCCCTGGCGCGGAGATTTGAACCGCTTTTCAAAGCCTGCCGCACCATTTCGGGCGTGCCTTCCTTGCACAGATCGATAAAATCCTCATCGGAAAGCTTCTCGTCCCGCAGCAGGGGAACACAGGCGGAGGCGTCCACATCCTTTTCGGGA
>JAILGY010000040.1:0-6827 GCA_024696325.1 bacterium
TGAAGCGGCGCCCTCCCCGGCCTTCGTCATCGATCTGGGGGCCCTGCGCGGCAATCTCGCGCTGCTTGACCGGGTGCGCAAGGCAAGCGGCGCAAAGATTCTACTTGCCCTCAAGGCCTTTTCCGCCTGGCGGCTCTTTCCCCTGATGCGCCCCTTTCTGGATGGCGTCTGCGCCATCTCCATCTGGGAGGCGCGTTTGGGGCACGAACACTTCGGCGGCGAGGTGCATGCCTTCGCCGCCGCTTTAAGCGAGGCGGACGCCAGCGCGCTGGCAGAGGTCGCCAGCCACATCTCCTGCAACTCCATCGGACAGCTGGAACGCTTCCGGCCGCTCTGGGAAAAATCCGCGCTTTCCGTGGGGCTACGGGTCAATCCCGAGCATTCCGAAGGGGCGACACCGATCTACGACCCCTGTGCGCCGGGATCGCGCCTCGGCATTCCGCTCGCGGAATTTCCCGAAACACTGCCTCGCGGCGTGGAGGGGCTGCATATGCATACGCTCTGCGAACAGCTCTTCGAGCCGCTTGCCCGTACCGCGGCGGTTTTCGAGGAAAAGTTCGGAAAACACCTGGTCCAATGCCGTTGGCTCAATCTGGGCGGCGGCCACCACATCACGCGGGAGGGATACGATATCGAAGGCCTGGTGCGGCTCGTCGGACATTTCCGCCGGAAATACGGCGTGGAGGTCTATCTGGAGCCGGGAGAGGCGGCAGTGCTGAAGACGGGAGTGCTGGTGGCCACGGTGCTGGACGTGGTGCGCAACGGCATGGAAATCGCCATCCTTGACGTTTCCGCCTCCTGCCACATGCCCGATGTGCTGGAAATGCCCTACCGTCCCGAAATAGTGGGCGGTTTCGCGCCGGGTGAGAAAGACTACACCTACCGGCTGGCAGGTCCCTCCTGCCTTGCCGGAGACGTCATCGGCGACTGGTCCTTTGAAAGGCCGCTCAAGGCGGGCGATCGGCTGGTCTTTCTTGACATGGCCCACTACACCACGGTCAAGACCACCATGTTCAACGGGATCCGGCATCCGGCGATCTGCGCCTTCGAGCCGGAAAACAACGAGGTGACCGTGCTGAGGGAATTCAACTATGCCGATTTCCGTGACCGCATGTGCTAGAGGAGGGAAATCATGGGAAGCAAGACTTCGGTCACCCTGAACGATCTGCTGCGCGTGCTGGATCTGCTGGACAACACAGGGATCGTCTACTGGCTGGACGGCGGCTGGGGCGTGGATGCGCTGGCCGGGCGGCAAACCCGCGAGCACCGGGATGTGGACATTGACTTCGACGCCCGCGCAATTGATGCGCTGTTACAGGTTCTTGCGCAATCCGGCTATACGGTCGAAACGGATCAGCGGCCTTGCCGCATCGAACTGTACAGCGGCACGCTGGGATATATCGACATTCATCCCTTCGTGCTGCTGGAAGACGGCGGCGCCAAACAGGCGAAGCCGGAGGGTGGCTGGTGGGAATTTCCGGCGCACTACTTCGGGGAAACGGTTTTTGAGGGCCGCAGGCTACGCTGCGTTTCCCCCGCTGGACAACGGGCTTTTCACAGTGGCTACGAGTTGCGCGCGGTGGATCGCCACGATCTGGCGCTGCTCGAAAACTTGTGATGATTCAAAATAAGGAGAACCTTCCCATGGACATCCATCTTGAATCAGGCTGGACACGCGCATTGGCGGCGGAATTTTCCGCGCCCTATTTCGCCTCCCTGTGCGATTTTGTCGATCGCGCCTATGCCGCGGGCCCCGTCTATCCGCCGGCCCATCTGATCTTCAACGCCTTCCGGCTCTGTCCGCTGGAAGCGGTCAAGGTGGTGATTGTGGGGCAGGATCCCTACCACGGCGCCGGTCAGGCCAACGGCCTGAGTTTTTCGGTCAACGACGGCGTCAAGCTGCCGCCCTCGCTCAAAAACATCTTCCGGGAGGTTGCCTCCGATACCGGCATAACACCGCTGGCTTCGGGCAATCTGGAGCGCTGGGCGAAGCAGGGGGTGTTGCTGCTCAACACCACGCTCACGGTCGAGGCGGGCAAGGCGCAGTCACATTGCCGGCGAGGCTGGGAGCGTTTTACCGACGCGGCACTGGCCGCGGTTTCCCGCGCCCGCGAGCATCTGGTCTTCATGCTGTGGGGGCAACATGCCCGCGCCAAGGCCGCTCTGCTGGATCACAAGCGCCATCTGGTGCTGGAGGCTGCGCACCCGTCGCCTCTGACCTTTGGCAAGTTTGCGGGCTGCCGGCATTTTTCCGAGGCCAACCACTATTTGCAACAGTATAAAATCGCGCCAATCGACTGGAAATAGCGTATGGTTCATTTTCCGGGCATGAGTGCAGGAAGCTTGTGTCCGTTCATCTTGTTTGAAGGGAGAGAAAAGTCATGAGCCGTTGGACGATCAAGGACTCCGAGCGGATTTACAATTTCTACAACTGGGGTGACGATTACTTTTCCATCAACAAAAAGGGCAACATCTGCGTGCATCCCTCGCCCCACTCCAAGTACGGCATCGATCTGAAGGAACTGGTCGATGATCTGGTCATCCGCCGCAAACTCTCGCCGCCCCTTCTGCTGCGCTTCATGAACGTGCTGGAAGGCCGCATCAGCTCCATCAGCCGCGCCTTCAAATGGGCCATTGAGGAGAACGAGTACACCGGAGGCTACCAGACCTTTTTCCCCATCAAGGTCAACCAGCAGCGCCAGGTGCTGGAGGCAATCGCCGCTTTCGGCAAAAAGTACAACATTGGGCTGGAGGCAGGTTCCAAGCCGGAGCTGATCGCCGCCATCTCCATCGCCACCGAGCACAACCTGCCCATCATCTGCAACGGCTACAAGGATGACGGCTTCATCGAAACCATTCTGCAGGCGCAAAAGGTCGGCTACGATATTACCATCGTCGTGGAAAAACTTTTTGAACTGGAAAAGATTATCACACTTTCCCGTCGTCTTGACGTCGCGCCGCAACTCGGCATACGGGTGCGCCTCTCCTCCAAAGGCATCGGCAAATGGTCAACTTCCGGCGGCGAGGACGCCAAATTCGGCCTGCGGATCTCCGAACTGCTCTCCGCGCTCAGCCTGCTCAAGCAGCATAACCTGTTCGAAAACCTGCGGCTGGTGCACTTTCATATCGGCAGCCAGATCACCAAGATGGACAAGATCAAGAACGCGCTCATCGAAGGCGCGCGCATCTATGCCGAACTGAAGAAGATGGGAGCCGACATCCGCTACATGGATATTGGCGGCGGTTTGGGCGTGGACTATGACGGCTCCAAGTCGAGCAACTACTCCAGCGTCAACTACACCATCGACGAGTACGCCAACGATGTGGTCTACCAGATCCGGAGCGTCTGCGACGAGGCCGGCGTCCCCTGCCCCAATATCATCTCCGAATCGGGACGCGCCGTGGCGGCACATTACTCGGTGTTGATTACCAACCTGCTGCATACGCATGCGGAGGCCCCCTCGCCCGACTTTGAGGCGGCGCTCTCCCGGCCGGACGAACTGTCGCCCACCGTGCGCAAGCTGCTTGACATCTACAACAGCATCGACCGACACAGCCTGCGTGAGGATTATCACGATACCGTCCAGCTCATCCAGGAAGCGGTCAGCCTGTTCAAGCTGGGCTTCTTGACCCTGCAGGATCGCGCCATCGCCGAATGGCTCTACGCCAAGATTATCGCCCGCATGAACGAGATCGTCGAGCGGCTGAAAATCATTCCCGAGGAGATGCAGAACTTCCAGCTGAGCCTGCGGCGCACCTGTTTCGCCAACTTCTCCATGTTCCAGTCCATTCCCGACTCCTGGGCCATCGACCAGATGTTCCCCATCGTGCCCATCCAGCGGCTTCAGCAGCAGCCGGAGGTCCTCGCCTCCATCGCCGACATCACCTGCGATTCCGATGGCGAAATCACCAACTTCGTTGGCGAGCACGGACCCACCCGCTGCCTGCCGCTCCACCGCATCGAACCGGATGAGGACTACTATATTGGTTTCTTCCTGATCGGCGCCTATCAGGAGATCCTCGGTGACATGCACAACCTGTTCGGCGACACCAACGCCGTGCACATCACCTTCAACCGCAAGACCAACTACAAGATCGACGAGATTGTCGAAGGCGACACCGTCAGCAGCATCCTCAAGTACGTGCAGCACAACGGCAACGAGATCCTGAAAAACGTCCACAACAAGCTGGAAAAGCAGGTCTCGCTGCGCCGGATCTCCATCGAGGAGCGCAGCCGTTTCCTCAGCCTGCTGGAACAGACCTTGAGGGGATACACCTATCTGACCGGCTGAGAAGACTTTTGACAGGAAGCGGCCCTCAAGGGGCCGCTTTCCGAATCATTTTGTCATCCCATACAAGTTTTTCAGGCCTGCGAAAAGAATTTCAACCCCAGAATTCCCGCGAGGATCAGCGTGACGCAGACGAGGCGTCCTGCCGTTGCGGGCTCTCCAAAAATAAAGATGCCGGCCAGCACCGTTCCCACTGCGCCAATGCCCGTCCAAACGGCATAGGCAGTGCCCAGCGGAATGGTTTTCACGGCGATGGAGAGCAGCCAAAAACCGGCGCCCATCGCGCTTAGCGTCAAAAGGGAGGGCCAGAAACGCGAAAAGCCGTGCGTCAACTTCAAAAGCACCGCCCACACAATTTCCAACAGCCCCGCCGCCAGCAAAAACAGCCAGTCCATGACACATCCTTCACAAGAGTTTGGAGGGGCCGTCCCCGGTTCGATACAGGCGCTAGCGGGGGCCGTCCCCCAGCGCAAGGTAAACAGCAACACAATTTGTCAAGTACCCCCGGCAAAGCCGGGGGCTTGTATCTGTGAGCCGCTCAAAGCGGCTGAATCTTGGGCCGCCTAAAGGCGGCTATTGCAGCAAACTCAGCTGTTCCAGTCGCCTGTCTTCAGCTTCCTGGTTGCGAATGTACTCGCGGATAACCTGTTCATCGCGGCCTACCGTGGATACGAAGTAACCACGTGCCCAAAAACTTTGGCCGGTAAAATTCCTCGCCCGACCCTGCATATCACGTGCTATCGCAATGGCGCTCTTGCCCTTGATAAAGCCGACCACCTCACTCACCGAATACTTCGGCGGAATTGCAATGCACATATGAACGTGGTCGATACAAAGGTGCCCTTCGACTATTTCGCATTCGTGTTGACGAGCCAACTCATGAAACACATCTCTCAGATATTTCCGTATGTTACCGTACAAGACTTTGCGCCTGTACTTGGGAATCCACACAATGTGATACTTGCAATCCCACACCGTGTGGCTTAAGCTAGTATTCTTCTTCATGTTCAAGCCTCCTCTTGCTCGCACTGAGCAGCTCACAAAGAGGAGGCTTGAACCTACTTCCGCATAAGTCAAACTCTACTAGTCCCCCGGCAAAGCCGGGGGATTACCCAGAATATTTACATGAGCGTAAAAAAAGTTTTTCTGGAACAGATGGAGATCATTACGGATGCCCTGCTTGCCGAAAAAGTGGAAAGAACGCTCAAGCAGATGGGCTATACGCTTATGGATGAGGAAGGCCGACCGGTCGAACTGAAGGCCGGCGAAGCTCGTTTGCTTTCAACGCCCTATGAAGGCTACCGGGTCCGGGTGAAGGTCGGGCAGGATGGAGCGATTGCCACCCGTCTGGTGCGCGTAGTGGGCAGCGAGGAAGAGAAGACCTCCGTTTCGGAATACCAGAAGCAGGCGGATATTGAGGTAGGCAAGAAGTGGTGCGCCAACCTTCAGCAGATCCATGAGAAGCTGGCGGAAGAGGGACTGCCCGTCAGGGATATTTTCCGCAAGGAGCCGGGCGAGGAGCCGCTTGACATCATCGTTGATGCTTCGATTCGGAAACCGCGCAAACAGGCCACGAGTGCGGAACGGCCACAGGAGCGCCTGCGGGAGAAAAACAGGGGGTAATGCGGTTCACGATTGTCATTCTAGGCGCGGTAGCGCGAAGAATCTCCCCAAATACGTCTAAGCGTTGTTGGCAGGAGATCCGCTTTTGCTGCTTTAGTGAAAAGCCGCTTCATTCAGGATGACACGTAAAGAAAAACAATGAACACGGAACGAACTCCGCATGATGCGGCCTACAAGCAATTTTTCAGCAATCCGGAGATGGTTGCCTCGCTTTTGCGGGACTTCGTGCCGGAGGATTTTGTGCCTGAACTGGATTTTTCCACGCTGGAGCGGTATCCGGGCTCCTGGGTGACCGGGGATCTGCGCGAGCGGCACGATGATATCGTCTGGCGGGTGGGTTGGAAGAAGGGCCGGTGGTGCTATGTGGTCCTGCTTCTGGAATTTCAGAGCACACCGGAGCATTGGATGGCACTCAGGATGCTTTCCTATACGGCGCTTTTGCTGCTCGATCTGGTGAAATCCGGGCAGGTTGAGCAGAAAGAAGGATTGCCGCAGGTTTTTCCGCTGGTGATCTACAATGGCAGCCGGAACTGGCAGGCACCAAGGGATGTTTCGGAACTGTTTGCGGACATGCCCGGCAGTTTGCGGGCCTTTTGCCCACGGCACCGGTACTTCCTGCTGGATGAGGGGCGGACTTCGCCGAAGACGCTGGAACGTGCAACCGGTCTTTCGGCGTTGTTGCTTCGTCTTGAGCGGGCGAGGAATATAGACGAGGCGCGTGGGATTATTAAAGAACTGATTGTACGTTTGGCCGCTCCCGAATATCAGGGTTTGCGTCGGGAGTTTACGGTGTGGCTGCACCGTGTGGTGCTGAGACGTATGGACATTGCGCAGGATGTGGAGGAGTTTCATGACCTGCAGGAGGTTGACGATATGCTGGAAGAACGGGTTCCCGAATGGAAAAATGACTATATC
>JAILGY010000112.1:0-8072 GCA_024696325.1 bacterium
GCGAAGGTCGAACCAAAGCGGGTCAGGCGCGGTTCCGCAGCGGCGTTGAGCCGTCCGCGCAGATCCTCGTTCAGGGCATGGGCGCCCAAGCCGCCGCGATTCATGGGCGTCAGCACCTGGATGTCGCGGATCGGATGAAAACCAAAACGGCGTGGAATGCGGACCGTTACCACCTCAAGCAGTTTGGCCCGCGTCTCCTCGGGCGTTTCCGCGGCGATAAAGTAAAAATCGCTTGCCGTTCCGGGCGGCAGTTTTTCCGGCATTTCCCCACGGTTGACACGGTGCGCGGTCGTGACAATGCGCGAGGAGGCCGCCTGGCGGAAAATTTCGGTCAGACGCGCCACCGGAAAGGCTTCCGACGCAATGATGTCGGCCAGCACCGCACCCGGCCCCACCGAAGGCAGCTGATCCACATCCCCCACCAGAAGCAGCGCCGCATGCGGAGGCACCGCGGCCAGCAGCCGGTTCATCAGCACCACATCAACCATGGAACTTTCGTCCACCACAAGGACATCCGTTTCCAGCGGATATTCCGCGTTACGTTTAAAGCCCATGACCGAGGGATCGAACTCCAGAGCGCGGTGAATGGTTTTGGCCTCAAGACCGGTGGTTTCGGCCAGGCGCCGGGCGGCCCGGCCGGTAGGCGCGCACAGCTGGATGCGCATCTTTTTGGCGCCGATAATGCGCAGCAGACTGTTTATGAGCGTGGTTTTGCCCACACCGGGTCCACCGGTCACAATCGCGACCTTCGAGACGGCAATCCGCCGCAGCGCTTCCTTCTGGGAGCGCGAAAGCTTCAGGCCGGTCTGTTCCTCAACCCACGCAAGCGCCTTTTCCATGTCGATTTCACCCCAGGGCGGCTGCCCCTCCGCAAGGCTCGACAACTTCCTGGCCACGCCGGTTTCGGCGCGGTACAGCGGCGTCAAAAACACGCAGTCCTGGGCGTTCAGATCCTCACGCACCAGATTGCCCTCCGCCACTTCCCGCTCCAGCGCCTCCGCCGCAAGCGCCGCCCCAATTTCCAGCAGTTTTGCGGCCTGCTCCATCAGGCTTTGCACTTCGCAGGCACAATGGCCTTCGCCGGAAAGTTCCTGCAGCACATGGCGCAGGCCCGCCTGTGCCCGCATCAGCGAATCGGCGGGAATGCCCAGATTTTTGGCCAGCATGTCGGCGGTTTTAAAGCCGATGCCGCGAATATCCAGCGCCAGGCGATAGGGATTTTCCGTGATCTTCAGGATCGATTGTTCGCCGTAGGTCTTGAAGATGCGGGTGGCGCGCGCCGTGCCAATGCCATGCGACTGCAGAAAAACCATTATCTCGCGGATGCTTTTCTGTTCGTTCCAGGCGGCGGTAATGCTGGCGATTCTCTTGGGACCGATGCCGGGCAATTCCGCCAGTTGCTGCGGGCTGTTCTCAATGATCTCGAAGACTTCCTCGCCAAAGGCCTTGACCAGCACTTTGGCAAAGTGCGGACCAATGCCCCGAACCAGTCCCGATCCAAGATACTTCTCCATGCCCTCGGCGGTACCGGGCGGCGTGGTGACAAGCTGACGCGCCTGAAACTGCAAACCGTAGCGGGCATCGTTGCGCCACACGCCGCAAGCCTCGACAAACTCTCCCGGCGTCACCTCCGGCAGCGTTCCGGTGACGGTCACCAGATCCCGCTTGCCGCCTACCTTGATCCGCAACACGCAGAAACCGCTCTCCTCGCTGTGAAAGGTCACCCGTTCCACCGCGCCGGAAAGCCGCTCCAGCTCCTCGCCTGTCCTCTGGGCCGTCTGATAGGGCCACGCCGTTTCCGTCATCGTTGCACTCCCCGCTGATGTCCAACTCCCCCTGTCTCGCTTACGCTCGACAGCCCCCTCTCAGAGGGGGCCAGAATCAAAGCCCTCCTCTTTGAGGGGGGATGGCCCGAATGGCCAGGGGGGAGTCCTTCTGCCGCTCCGTCACTTCTTCGAAAAGAATTTGAACTTCAGAGGCGGCGTACGCCACAAGCCGCCGGTGGAAAAGGCGCCCCAGCCCCAGCGCAGCCACCTGAGCAGCATGGAGGCCAGCCACAGCGCCCAGAAAAGCATCAGCATCCGGTAGATCCAAAGCGGCACCGACAGCACCCAGGCCTGCGGCAGCTGCTGGCCCGCCCGATCCTGATACCAGTTCAGCAGGAAACCGTAGGATCCGTTGCCGGAAACACCCATCTGCGGATCTCCCAAAAGTCCCTGTCCTACCGATACCACCAGAAGCGCCAGCGCAGCCGCGGTCAACGCCGCAAGTCCCACCTGCATCAGATTGAAGATCCGCTCATGGCCTTCCAGCGTGACGCGCTGACGCGCGGCCAGAGCCAGCAGCCAGCAGACAATAAGCAGGGCTCCCACCTTGTCCAGCTGGGAAAGTCCCAGCCCCAGCACAAACCAGTGTACAGAGGAAAGCGGCGTCCATTTTAGATGTCCCAAAAGCACCGCCATCGGCAGAAGCAGTGCCAGCCACCCCCAGAAAAGCACCGCAGGACCCAGCCGGGGGCCTCCCGCCAACACCAGCCAGCGGTTGCGCGGCATCTTCAGTTTGAGATGGGCGTTGACACTTTCCACACCCACATCCACCGCAGGTGTCGTCAGGCGGGTTTTGACCCCTTCCGGCATATGCCAGAAAAGTTTCATGGTCTGAAGACCCGGCGTCAGCGCCAACGTGACCTGCCGTCCTTCCTGACGCACCGGCTGGTTGCGCCCGTCGACCAGAAAACGCTCCAGTGCAACGCCCTCCGGAAGCGTCAGCACATGCTCCCCGCCCTTGGCGGAGCGCCAGACGAGTTCCAGCGCGGCCGCCGTCGCGCGTGCGCCGGGCTCCACCGTCATGAAACTGCGTTCCAAAGTCAGTCCATGTCCCGCAACGCCTTCTGGTCTCGAAATATCCAGCCGGACCCGTTCGCCGGGCAAGGGCCGCCATTCGGGAAGCCTGCGGCCGGAAGCATCCTGATGACGCACCACCGCAAGCCCCTCCGACTGTACATGCCACATCGGCCCCACTTCCAGTTTCCAGGTTTCCCGGAAGTTTTCCGAAGCCGCGGCAACAAGCTCCAGCTGGGACGCCACGTCCAGAGTGGATTCCCAGGAACGGCTTTTGCCTGTGGCCGGAAAATCGAGTGTCACCGCGCCATCTTCCACGGCAAGGCCCGCGGAAACCACCGTCTCGCCAGGCAGAAGCGGCACCTTGAGCAAGGCCGGGCCAACGCCGGCAAAGCGCCGTGTCACCACGGTATGCACCGTCCAGCGCAGGCCCAGCGTAATGGTACGTTCCACCTGAAAGAAAGGTGCAATGAGCATCTCCGCTTTTTCCCCGTCGTTTTCTGCTGCGGCCGCAGCGTCCAATCGCCGCAGCTGCACCTGCCCGCCGGGAAAGCGCTCCGGATTCAGCCCGTCAAGAGCCCAGCCCTCGCCATTAAAAACGATCTGCCGCGGCGGCAGCGGCAAAGATAAAGCCAGGGTTTTATGCGAGGGCAGAGCGCCTTCCAGGACCACCTGATGCCGCCCGGGCGCCAGTGCTATCCAGAGGTGATCGTCCCGTAAAACGGGCGCCGGTTGACCATCCAGCCGTACCTGCTCCGGCAGCCAGACATCGCCGCCGGGCAGGGGCGCAAAAACTTCCGCCGCCGCATGCAGATCCAGTTCCAGCGTAAGATGACTGGATGTGCAGGATATCTTCATTGCGTGGATTTCAGCACAGCGCGGAAAACAGTCGGGAGGCGCCTGAAGACGCGATTTCAACTCCTCAAGCAGCTCCGCATCCGGTATCTCCGCCCGCGCCGCCGGTATGCCCAAAAGCGTCAGCACAAGCGCAAGGGGAACAAGGGGAATCCACCCGGCACGCGGCCGGAAATGGCATCCTTTCTTCGCATCCAGCATCAGCCAGGCCAATAGCCCCAGAAGCAGCACCCGAACTACCGCCAGGGCGCTGTTAACTGCGGGCGGAATCAAAAACAGCCCTATCTGCTGATGCGCCTTCAGGGGGCCGTTCCAGCTCAAAGTACAGGAACGCCATTGCCACTGCGGCACACCGGGACCGGTCTGGGCTACCGCATCCGGATCGACAAGCCGCATATCCGCGGAACCCCTTGCGGAGGCAGAGACAGCCTTAACCGGCTCGGACGACATTTCCTTGGCTCCCTCCACAGCATACGCAGCCACGCCATCCTCCGGCGCTACTACAGAATCACGGACGGCGGCCGCCATGGGACGCCGGGCCCGCACTGCCTGATTGCGCGCGGCACGCTTGGGCTCAGGCGAAGAGACGCTTTCCGGCGTGTGGTAGGAGACCTGGCGCTTCGGTTCCAGCTGCGGATAGAGGGCAAAACGCAGCTGAGCCTGCCCAAAGGGCAGCAGCACCACCAGCAGCGCCACCAGAGCCCCGTTACGGTACAGTCCCGCCAGCGTCCGCAAACCGCTTGCGGGCAGCACCCGCACCAGCGCCACCGCCGCCAGCAGGTGCAGCCAAATCCAGCGCGGCGCATTCGGTTCATGCCAGGAGAGCGCCAGAGCCGCCAAGGCCGCCAGACCCCAGAAAAATCCCCACAGCCTGCCCACCGCCAGGGCCACCAGCAGCACAATGAACATATCCTGCAAGGTCCACTGGGTCAGCCATGAACCATTCTCGCTGTCCACACCGGTCGCGCCAAAAAGCCTCCAACCCGGCGGCAGGTTCAGCGTCGCGCGGGCCGAAACAAAATCCTGTTCCCAACCGGAAGCGGAAAGATGTGCAAGCGATCCCTCAAGCCGGCTGTCCGCCTGCATGGTGACCCTGCCCTGCCGCAGCTCTACTCCAAAGCGGCCATCCCGGCTGGTGACCACCTGATCAACGCCATCCAGCGCCGCCCGGCCCAGTTGAGCGGGCTTGACCATGTCCAGCCGCCAGGCACGGGTCATGACACCGCTGATGAGATCGCGCGCCGTCAGACCGCCGCCGTCAAAATCGATCCAGAGTTCGCGTTGCAGGCTCAGCTGATCGGGGGCAGGTACGGGATCACCCCGCCGTTTTTCCGCAAGGACAAGCCTGGCATCCTTTCGCATGACGAAGGCGGGCAGTTTTTGCCAAGAGGAAGGCACGCCCTGCTGACGTGGATCGATCGACGGAACGCCCTCCGGCGAGGCCTGCCGCAGTTGGGGACGCGCCTCAAAGGACCATATCTCCTCTTCCGGCCAAAAGGAACTTTCCGGGAACCAGCCGGAAAGCGCATCCAGAGGCGCACCTTCGCGACGGGCGGTCAGTTCCACCACCCAGCGTCCGGGGCGTGCCTGAATATGCGTCCGCGTGCCGTTTTCCATCCGTACCGGCAAGGGGCCGGAAACCTCTGCCAGTACAAAGCCGGGCGGCAGCACCTTGTCCGCCACCAGCTCGCGGGCGGCGCCGCCAACCTCCAGTTCCAAACGCGTCAGCAACAGCGTGGGAATATCGTCGTCCAGCTTGCGGAAGACCCGCAGCTGCAGCCGATTCTCCGCAGCTGTTTCCGAAGTCTTGCGTCCCAGCAAATAGAGCCGGCCGTCCCTGTCGGGGATCGCTTCACGTTTGACTCCATCCAGCGTGAAATCCACCAGTGCGCCAGACCGGATCAGCAAGGTTTCCGGCAAGTTTTTCCAGGCGAGACGGCCTTCCAGACGATGATGGCCGGCCTCCAGCCGCACTGCGGGCGCTCCATCCTGCATCAGGAACAACGCCGGATGTCCATCCAGTTTGACATCCTCCGGCCAAACGCCTTCAGCGAAGGGCAGCGGCACCCAGGCCGTGTCAAACAGCTCCCAGTCCTGGGCGAAAGTACCGCCCTCCCTGCCGAGCCGCAATTCCAGCGTACCCGGCCAAACGCAACGGCGTTTGGCAAAACTGTCGAAAGACGCGGGACAGGTCACCGGCTTCTCCGCCGGATCACCACGCAGCGCCCACTCGATCCACGGCCGCAGGGGTTCCGGCACATCCTGCCGCTCAAGCGGCGCAGCTCCGGAGACACCGCCCATCCCCAGCGCCAGCATTCCCGCCGCCACCATGAGCAATACTTTCCTCCATCGTGCAGACATGGTTTTGCTCCTTTCAAAACAGTTCAAGATTTCTTCAATTTATGGCATCTTGCACAGTTCTTTTCGGTTTTCTCAAGTTTAACGGATTTTGTGCTCATTCGCCGCTTTTTTTGCGTCAGAAGCGCAAACGCATGCTTTCCCAAAAAAGAAAGGATAGCCCTATGAGTTTTCCCCAGGAATATGTTCTGCAACGCGATATCCGCCACACGGTCAGCACCGGCTCCAACGGCGTGATCCTCTTGTCCGCCACAATGCGGGATCCGCATCACGACATGGAGCTGCACGTCACCGTATCCCGGGAGCTGGTTATTGACGGCATCGAACTGATCTGGCACAAGAGTCCCACCCCCCACTGCCAGGATATCATCCGCCAACTGAAGACGCTTGAAGGCGCTTCCATCGGGCATGGCATCGTGCGCCGGGTCTGCGATACGCTGGGAGGAGCGGCCGGATGCGGCAATCTGCGCAGCATTTTGCTGGGGCTTTTGCCGTTGGCCATCAACGCCCACGCCGCCTACGGGCACTCCGACGAAGCAGAAATGCGCGCGGCCATGGATGCGCGCATGCGCGGTGTCTGCGCCGGATTCCCCAAGGAGCCCTGAAGCCATGGGCCGCGACCGGGTCTTCTTCGTCTGCCAGAACTGCGGCTACCGGGCCCCGCGCTGGCTGGGCAAATGCCCGGACTGCGGCGCCTGGAACAGCCTTGTCGAGGAACGTGCCGTTCCGGAGGCGGGCAAAGGCGCTCCCGCCTCCGCAAGTGGCGCGCCCCAGGCCCTGGACAGCCTGGAAATAACGCCCGAGGCGCGCGTTTCCTGCTCCATCGGCGAGCTGGACCGCGTGCTGGGAGGCGGTTTTGTGCCCGGCTCGCTCACGCTTATCGGCGGGGATCCCGGCATCGGCAAATCCACCCTGCTGCTCCAGGCAATGAACGCCATCGCCCAAAAGGCCAAAACACTTTACATCACTGCCGAGGAATCGGCGCGGCAGATCCGCCTGCGCGCCGATCGGCTGGGGGTCAGCGGCAAGCAACTGTTCCTCCTTGCGGAAACCTCCATCGAGGCTATCGCCGCCACCGTCCGTTCCTGGCAACCGGCCTTTCTGGTGGTCGATTCCATCCAGACGGTCTTTTCGGCAGATTTTCCCTCCGCTCCAGGTTCGGTGGGCCAGGTGCGGGAATGTTGCGGCCAGCTCATGCGGCTGGCCAAGGGAGAAGGCGTCACCACCTGCATTGCCGGCCATGTCACCAAGGACGGCGCCATCGCCGGACCGCGGCTTCTGGAACACATGGTGGACACGGTGCTCTACTTTGAAGGTGATGCCTCACATCCTTACCGGATTTTGCGGGCGGTCAAAAACCGTTTTGGCTCCACCAACGAAATTGGCGTCTTCGAGATGACCGGCGGCGGTCTTCGTGAGGTGCCCAACCCTTCGGAACTGTTTTTACAGGAGCGACCGGAGGGCAGCCCTGGCAGCGTGGTGACCCCGGCACTGGAAGGCACACGCCCCATTCTGGTGGAGTTGCAGGCGCTGGTATCGGGAGCCTCCTTCGGCACGCCGCAGCGCTCCACCATCGGCATCGACCACAAGCGGGTCGCACTGTTGATCGCCGTACTGGAAAAAAAGGCGGGAATTCCACTGATGGGGCAGGATATTTTCGTCAATGTGGCCGGGGGCGTGCGTCTGAATGAACCGGCCCCGGATTTGGGCGTGGTGGCGGCGCTGCTTTCCAGCCATCTGAACCGGCCGGTGGCACCGCAAACCCTGGTCTTCGGCGAAGTCGGGCTGGCCGGTGAAGTCCGCGCGGTATCGCATCCGGACATCCGTCTGAACGAAGCGGAGCGCCTGGGCTTCAAGCGCTGTCTGCTGCCGGCCGGTAATGCGCGCAAACTTGCCGCCCGTCCCAGGGCCATGGAACTGGTGGCCGTGAGCGGCGTCGGAGAACTGCTGGAAAAACTGTTTTAAGGACAGGGGTTCTTTTTGCTATACTGTTCAATTCACGAGAGAATATAGTCATCT
>JAILGY010000115.1:0-3240 GCA_024696325.1 bacterium
GAAACTCTCCAGTTTCGGATCCATGCCGCGCTGATCGCGGTCCACATCCAGTACCTCATAACGATAGGGCTTGCCGGATTTCTTGACGCGCTTCAGCTCGTTGGCCGTGCCCCGGCTGTGGCCGTCGTGAATGAGCAGCAAGCGATCAGCGGATGCAATAACCGCGTCCGTTCGATGCTCGTATGCCCCGGACCGGTAGCGGAAATTGAGGAAATGCAGCTCCAGGATGTAATGCTCGAATTTCGCCACATTCTGCGCCACGGTACAGACTCCAAGCGGTTCCTGGGTCGTGACGATGGTATCGGCCCCGCATTTGTCGATTTCATCCAGGATAAGCATTTTCACGCGTTCATCATGCAGACTTCTGCTTCCGAAAACTCCCAGTTTCATTGCTCCAGCTCCTTTTTATCACCGGCCAAGCTTTCATCGTACTCGCCCCGGAATGCAGCCCGGCCCATTGCGCAAAGCTCTTGCGCCGTGAATTTTGAAAAATCCATGTCGGGCAGGAATTGAACATGCAGGTCAGGCAAATTCGCGGCACCCTTCATTTCAACTTCCTGCTTTCTGCCATAAATCAGATCCAGGATTATTTGAATGGCCTTCAGATTGCCATTCACCGCCTTGCCAATGAGTGAACAGGCTACGAGTTCCGCGCCGGTCATCACCTCGCCGGAGCTGGTAGTCACATCCGCCGCAAGCGCCGCTTCAATGGCCGCCTTGAGTTCCCTGTTCCATGTATCGGAATGTTTATTCATATTTTCCTCGCATTTTATATCATTTTGCACATGCACGTTTTTTGGCGGTCCATGTGGTCCAAGTGGTCCATGGTTTGTAATATATTGAAAATACTACATAAAAACGTCTTTTAAGTGGACCACCTAGTGGACAGGTGGACCGCTTGAAAAAATATTATGTAAACCTATGCTCTTTTTTGCGGAATATTCATTCCGTTTTTTCAGAAAGGGCGGTCATCCAGCTTGCCTCCAGATAACCGCCACCATTCATTCGTCGTCGGGAATGACTATCTGCAAAAATCTGCGCCGCTTGCCGTCCACCATCTTTCGGACGGTCATATGGTTTCCATCGTCACGCCGCAGCCAACCAGCATCAGAGAGAATTCCGGTAATTACCGGCTTCCCGTATTCTGGAGCGATATGCTTCACCAGGGTGTCCGCCGTGATAAAGTAGGCGGTCACGCCGCCAATGTTTTGCCGGTATCCGGCCAGAAAATCGCCCCGGAACGGCTCAAGCTCTGCATGAGGATTGTCGGAAATAACCTTGAAGCGCCGCTCGCCGTACTCGGTCAAAAACTCCCGGACCTTTCTCAAGACGCTTTCGTTGGCGCTGGAATCCATGCCGCCGCGTTCCGCAAGCCACGCCTCAAAACACTGCCGGATGTACTGGAACGGAGACGGCTTGAAGAATGGGGAATCCTCGGAGCTGAAACATTCATTTGCCATTTCTCCCGCCAGCGCCACCAGCGCAAAACGTCCGGCCACACGCTTGACCTCGCCGCAGGCTTTGCGGCCATCCAGCAGCGTATTTATGAAGCTTGGAAGCACCTCCCGCCGCAGAGACTCGACATAATCCGGTGTCAGTCGCTTGCACAGGTACGAGATCCATGCCCGGCCCAAAGCGCCATAGTTTTGAACCAAGACGGACTTCAAGGATTCAATGTGCGTGTTGCTGTCGTTATTGCGGGCAACATCCAGCGCCCCAAACCCTTTTCCCGCGTCCGCTGGCAGGCTGACGAAACGAGATTCCTGGCCCGCCATGGGAGAAAGTTTTCCCATCCGCAGATATTGTGAAAAAGGGATTTCTCCGGACGAAACCACCATCACACGCCACGCTGCCGAATCCCTGATGGTGCCATCGCCCTTGGCACGATTGCGGCCACGGCCATTGGCGATCATGTATGCTGCGTCGGATATGGCCGCCGGTTTCGCCTCGCCGATCTCATCCAGTATCATGAGCACGTCGCTAAACCGCGACGCCAGCCCCTCAAGGCCGTTGACGGTAGAATTCCACGTGTTGACATAACCGCCCGCACCCGTCGCCGGATTGCCGTAGATGGACGCGGCCAGCTGGCAAAGTGTGGTCTTTCCACAGCTTGTCGCGCCGAAGAAGTGAACAATGCCGCCGTCCACTGTCGGAAAATAGTGCAGGAGCGGCGCAGCAAAACCCACGCAGAGCGCGAAGATCAACCGGCTATTGCCCACAACGAAGGGCAGGACGTTCTTCCGCCAACTCTCCACATCGCCCATGACTTTAAAAACAGTTTCGCCGCCGGTGGTTTCCGGCAACAGCTCAGGATCGCCCGGTTGCGTCTCGCCTAACACCTCGTTGCCCAGGACAAAGCGGTTGCCATGCCAGCCACCGCGCCGGGCAATTTGGAAGCGCCCAGGCGGATTGGACGCCAGAAAAAATCCCGCAATGTATTTTCGCCCCGCTTCGGTCATCGGATAGCCCAGCGACAGCAGCAGAGACTCAAGCTTTCCACCCCGGCTCCCGGCCAGCCCCAACGGAATGAGCGCCTCACGCGGCTTGTCGTCGCGGTCATTCCAACGCACGCGCACCCGCAGATTTTCGCCGCGTTCATCGTCGCCAATGCCCAGCACATACAGCGCCGCGCCCAGATCATCCAGTTTTTCATATTCTTCCGCGTCTGGACCGAAACCAAAGCACACGGACTCATTCTTGTCATTTCTGAAAAGCAGGCGTCCATCTTCAATGGAAAATCCTTCAGGAACGTAAACATTCTCCCTGTTGCTACAAGCACCCGCAAGGCGATAGCCCCTGGCCAACAGTTTTGCCTTCTTCGCTTCCGTTACCTTGGCTGGGTCAATATCTCCCGTTTTCGGCTTTGACTTCTTCCGTCGGGTACCACCATCAGCAGGAACCACCGCCGGAGAAGGTTCCGCAGGCTCGACATCAGCGCCGGGAGACGGTTCCGGCCTGTTGCGCAACGCTTCCAGCGCCCCGTCGACGGTATCGCGGATGTCATCGAAACGCCCCTCGACATACAGATCGGCAAAATCAACGCCCCGATCGCCCTCGCCAGGGCAGAGCGCCACCGCGCCGCCGACGGCTTTGGCCGCAGCTTCCGCGTGAACAAGGCCCGCATTGTCTTTGCCTTTGGCAACCAGATGGAGATCGTTATCTGATACAAATGCAATCTCCCGGTCCGGCCAGCGTTTCCGCAGGGCAAGCGCCACATCCAAAAGCTTGCCACAATCGCCA